>NZ_MUFR01000034.1:0-41127 GCF_001996185.1 Salinivibrio costicola subsp. alcaliphilus | reverse complement strand
TTACTGTGACTCTTCCTGAGATCGCAGGGTCTTTGACGTCTCGTATTAACGATAACTTTCAGATGTTCAATCATGCATCTTCAAGTTAATTGGGTATATATATGCAATACCGCATTGGCCACCATGGAGTGATACCAGTGAGTATCCCTACCAAGGTATTGATGTTGATGTGGTTAATGCTTTAGCGAACAAGATCGCTGTTGATGTAGAAACCGTTCAATGTGCATGGAAACGATGTCTGCGTTTGTTAGAAACGGGTAAAGCAGATATCGCGACAAATGTACTGAAGCGAGCCTCTAGAGAGCGCTATCTTTATTATCTTTCGCCGCCTTATCGAACCAATCTCATATACGCTTTCTATACTCACAAAGGCAGTATGATATCGATTAAACATCAATCTGATTTGTACTCTTACTCAGTGTCACTCGAACGAGGCGCCAGCTTTACATCCGATTTTGATAACGACTCGAATATTACTAAACGCCCTGTTAGTCAAATAGACTTTGCGATTAAACAATTAATCAATCAACGTGCAAGTGTGGTGATTGGCGAAAGTCATCAAATTGACTACATGGTGGCGAAGTTCGATCAAAACGATGTGCTTGAAAAGCAGCCTTTGACCTACTCCGAAGCCCTTGAAAGTTACATTGTCCTAAGCAAAACGTCATCAAATTCGCATTTAAAAAAACAGCTTACCGATGCGCTGAAACAACTGGTCGCATCGGGAGAGATAACAGAGATTATAGATAACCATAGCCGCAAAGCTACTCGCACTGACTAACGATTGTTCGTGGTTATTCCATATCGATCATCGCTACGCAATCCATCGCGATCACGCGTTCTTCATCGGTCGGGATCACCCAAACGCCCACCTCACTGTCAGCGGCTGAGATACAGATTTGGTTCAGTTGATTCGCCGATGCATCTAACCTGATGCCAAGCCAACCACATTGGCGCACGACACTGTCTCGTACGGGTGCTGCATGCTCGCCAACACCCGCCGTAAACACCAAATGATCGAGTCCTCCCAAGGCGGCAGTCAAACTCCCGATCTCTCGGGCGATACGATAACAATAATGGTCGATCGCCTGCTGGGCTCTGGGTTTATCACTACGTAATAATGTTTGCATATCACTGCTGATCCCAGACAAGCCTAACAGGCCAGACTCCTTGTAAAGGAGTTTGCTTACCTCAGCGACCGTCATTCCTTCTTCACCGATGAGGTGTAAAACCAATCCGGCATCAATTGCGCCACAGCGCGTCCCCATGGGTAACCCTTCTAGCGCTGTAAACCCCATGGTCGATGCAATACTCTGTCCTGCTTGGATCGCACATAAGCTGGCACCGTTACCCAAGTGGGCCACAATCACACGTGCTTGGGGATCATAATTAGGAATCATGGAAGGTAAGCAACGGCAAATATAATCATAGGAAAGCCCATGAAAACCGTACCGTTGAAAGCCGCGATCGTACATCGCATAAGGCAACGCAAATTGGCGAGCCTCTAAAGGCTGCTTCGCATGAAAGGCGGTATCGAAGCAGGCAATTTGAGGCGTACCTGGCAATCGCTCGTCTAGCGCTCGAATGGGTGCGAGGCTATAAGGTTGATGCAATGGCGCCAAAGACGTCAATGCGTCCAGTAGCGTCACTTTATCCGGGTCCAGGCGGGTGGCGCAATCATAGTGCATCCCCCCATGAACCACACGATGTCCGACCGCAATGAGGCGTTCGAGCACATTATGCTGCCCTAACCAATCGAGTAACGACATAATAGCCGCCTGATGATCGTTGGCCTCAGCCGGAGCAGTGGCATAGGCATGATTCCCGGCATGCATGATCACCGCGGTTCGTTCTGTCCCTAGTCCAGAGAACTGCCCCCGAAATACACACACTTGCTGATCCGTGTTGTCAGAATTAGACATTGCGCCAGCGTCGAACAACGCAAACTTTAGGCTCGACGAACCACTGTTGATTACGAGTATATTTTTCATCATCCACTAGACACGCGACTTATCGAGCGATTTTCGTTGATAGTCCGCCAGTAATAACGCTAGCGCGCTTGACGCAATTCGCGTTAAAGCGTCATCGGCTCGACTGGTTAACATAATGGGCACTCTTGCGCCCACCACGACACCGGCGCCTTTGGCATCGGCAAGATAGCTGAGTTGTTTCATCAGCATGTTGGCCGCTTCTAGGTCGGGAGCCATCAAGATATCAGCACGCCCTGCCACTGGCGATTCAATACCTTTTGTTGCACGCGAGTCCTCAGAAACGGCACTATCAAAGGCCAGTGGACCATCAAGGATCCCACCCGTGATCTGACCACGTTCAGCCATTTTGCACAGCGCGGCAGCATCAATCGTCGCATTCAACTTCGGATTAATCGTTTCAACGGCTGACAATATGGCCACCCGCGGATGGGCGTTCCCGATCGCATGCGCCAGCTCAATCGCGTTTTGAATGATATCGCGCTTTTGCGCGAGCCCTGGGTAAATATTGATCGCAGCATCGGTAATAAATAACGGTCTTGGATAGGTCGGAACATCGAATGCCATTACATGGCTTAAACAACGTTCAGTACGCAATCCTCCCTCACGTTTGACAACCTCGTGCAACAGTTCGTCAGTATGCAACGCACCTTTCATTAATGCTTCAATTTGACCCGCTCGTGCCATTTGCACGGCGCGCTCTGCAGCCGCGTGACTATGCGGAGTATCGACAATTTCGAAGTCCTGAATATCCACTTCGGCGGTGTCTGCAGCGGCGAGAATTTTATCTCTTGGCCCCACCAGCGTTGGAATGATTAGTTGCTGTTTTGCCGACGCAACCGCGCCACGAATAGAACTGTCATCAACGGGGTGGACAACCGCCGTATGCATGGGATCAGGATGATCCGCTGCGGTAAGAATCGCGTGTAACTGCCCGCGCTCAGACAAGCGCACTTCTGGCATGACTGTCCGTTGACGGCTTACTTTTTTAGTGGGGGCTAATACGCGTGCTTCGCCTTCGATGACGGTATCGCCGCGTTGATTTTCGCAACGACAGGCAAACACAATATGATGGCGTTTATCGTCCATTTGGTCGACGCGTACGATTACTCGAAGTACGTCGCCAAGCATGACCGGTGCTTTAAAGGCCAACGTTTGGCCTAAATAAACCGTCCCAGGCCCGGGTAACTTGGTACCGAGCACCGTTGATATCAATGCGCCGCCCCACATGCCATGGGCAATAATCTCTTGGAAACGGCTGCTTTTGGCAAAGTCATCATCCACATGAGCAGGATTGACATCACCGGACATTATCGCAAAAAGCTTAATGTCCTCCATGGTTAAACGTTTTTCTAAAAACGCCTCATCACCGATTGAAATTTCATCGTACGTCTTATTCTCGATGACCTCCTCGTTATGTGTCCCTGTCATAGTAAGCTCCTTAATCGTCTATAACGTCGAAAAATACGCTGATTTAAAAACGAAGATGATGACCGGCGTCGACGTAGTGCGTTAGCCCTGTCAGTACACGCCCTGCATCAGCGGTAAGGTAAACAACCGCATTCCCCACATCCTGTACCGTTGCCAGTCGACGTAACGGCGATCGCGTTTCACCGTCTACCGCCAACGCTTCAAATTCTTTTAATCCAGAGGCGGCACGCGTACGAATTGGGCCTGGAGAAATGGCATGAACACGGATACCTTGCGGCCCAAGTTCAGCGGCGAGATAGCGCGTGGTCGATTCGAGCGCGGCTTTAACCGGTCCCATCAAGTTGTAATTATCCACGGCTTTTTCTGCGCCATAGTACGACATGTTAAATAATGTGCCCCCAGCTGACATAAGAGGCTCTGCCCGCTTAGCCATGCGAATGAACGAATGGCAGGAAATATCCATCGCGAGCGAAAAGCCTTCTCGAGAGCAATCCACCACCCGACCGTGTAAATCATCTAACGGCGCAAACGCGATCGAGTGAACAACAAAATCAATCCGCCCCCATTTTTCTTTGGCACGCGCAAATAGCACATCCAATTGGTGGTCATCTTGCACATCACACAACATCATTTCAGGATCCCCCATTGACGGCTTCAGGGGGGTGACAAAGCGCTCTGCCTTAGGTGACCCATACGTCACCAGTACGTCTGCGCCTGCTTGGTGTAACGCTTGGGCGCAGCCAAAGGCAATGCTATTTTCATTCGCCAGGCCCGCCACAATGCCGACTTTACCTTCAAGTGAGAAAGGATGTTCCACGATGTTCTCCCTAGATTTATAACGAAAGCGTGAGCCGCTCCACGTGAGGCGTTCAACACATAGAGCAGTTACACTAAAAAATGTGCTGCCTACTTTAGAGGACTCACAAGCTTTTAACTTAGACCCAAATCAGGACTAAAGGCAAAATTATAGATGAAATGAGAAGCAATCTTTGTAAGAAAACAAGACACTTTTGCAAAACTTTAATGACAAGCCTGCACAATAGGCTCAATGGAGAGCTTTTACTCAATTTAAGTAGGCGTGTGATAAATGAGCTCTGAGCCCATGACGAAAAAACGCCGCTTTTTATAGAAAAAGCGGCGTTATGCTAGCGTATATCGCGTGAATTTAAGCCAATTCGGCCATTACACATTTTGCAAGATCTGCTGGGCGATAGTACACGGACTTCATGACCTTGCCTTGACGAATCAATTTACCGTCAACCGTCACATCTGTTGCGCATTTGGCAATAATCCCGTCATCTTTGGGGCTTGCCACAACCTCAATGCCTTTTTTCTCATAGTAGGCTTGGGTGTCCGCGAACGCCTGCGCATCGCGGCAAACTTTACTCATATTACTGCTATGCACTTCGTCCCAACAGGTTATGAAATCGATCCCGAGTCGATTAGCAATTTGCAATAAAATATCAACCATATAACTGACTTCAAGTTGATCACGATACCCGCGCGACCCCATCTGTACGGCGCGTCCCATGAGGACATAAACACTGTCGACGATAGCATCAACTTGTTCAACCAGTGAGTCAGCCTCAGCCAGTTCGGTCATCTCCTCAACCGCCAATGCCGTATGAAGATCATCTGCTTTGTCGTCTAATGAGGTTGGATCGTTACAAGGCAAGTCAAACGTGATTCGAAAGGCTTCAATATCACGGTAAAGGTGGTCGTAAATCGCTTGATCGAGAACTGCAAATTTCATGTTTAAAGCCCTTTGAGAAACAAACACGCATGGCGTCATGCTGGTACACAAGGGGCAATACAATAGCACTGCTGGCGGGGAGTTAAAATCAATTGCGCAGATTCTTTAATATGACCTAGCGCTACAGCGCAAATATTACTCAAGCTTGGTGTCTGCTCGCCGTTACCGTTTTATAATGAGAAAACACGTCAGGCGAATCTCGGCCAAAAGGATTGTTATTATGACCAAACGCTTATCGCTTGCTACGCTTTGTGCGGGCATGTTACTCGCCACAGCAGCACAGGCCCAAACATCGCCACTCAGTATCGGCGCTAGCGCCAGTGTTACCGATGTTAAATACGGATCTCAAACAGAGACAGGTCACACCTGGGAAGTGAATGGCACGTGGCGGCTGACCGATTATACCAGCCTGTATTCAGGGTATGGTGAAACCAGTGCCGACTTTGATAACGCCAATGGTACAGAAACAACGTTGACGTCCACCTATATTCCCGTTGGCGTACAAGTTAACTTCCCTATGACGATCGGCAGTGTCTACCTGCGTGGTGGGGGAAACTACTATCAAACCGAATTTGGGACGGATAAAGACATCGGTTGGGGCGCCAGCGGAACAGTTGGCTTTGAGTTACAACCGACCGTCGGACCTAAAATGAACTTTGAGCTCACCTATGCCGATCGCGGCGATGCCGAAACGAGCTCCGTGAGTGTCGGTACCAGTATCGGCTTTTAACCGCTCATAGCAGGGTGCCAAACAACGGTCGTTACGATATAGATTATCACCGCGCGACATAACGCGCGGTGATATCATCGAAATACGGCAGACTACATGCCACCAGCAACATCAAATAAACTACCCGTCGAATAAGATGCATTATCTGACAGCAGCCAAGCAATCATTTCTGCTACTTCCAGCGTCGACCCCCCACGACCAAGCGGGATATTATCAGCCACACGCGCGACACGATCAGGCTCTCCTCCTGCCGCATGCATATTGGTATCAATTGGACCTGGGCGCACTGCGTTGACACGAATCCCTTCACGGCCCACTTCTTTCGCTAGCCCCATAGTCAGTGTGTCTAATGCGGCTTTGGTCGCGGCATAATCAACGTATTCATTGGGTGATCCGGTTTTAACCGCTGCGGAGGAAACATTAACGATAGCGCCGCCGTTACCACCACGAGATTGCGCCATGCGATGCACCGCCTCTCGGCAGCACAAAAAGGCACTGGTAACATTGGCTTGAAACATCGCGTTGATCCGCTCCGCATCCATACCGCTGACAGACGATTGCGGCAACATGATACCGGCATTATTCACCAATGCGGTGATATTCCCTAAGCGGTTATCCGCTTCACTGAACAACCGCTTGACACCTTCTTCACTCGACACATCGGCCTGAACGGCGATCGCGTTTACTCCAATCGCTTGAAGTTCATCAACAAGCGCAAAAGCAGATTCACTGTTGCTCAAATAGTTGATGCAAATGGCATAACCACGCTGTGCCAATAACTTCGCCGTCTCGCGGCCAATGCCGCCACTTGCCCCGGTTACAATCGCAACTGGATTCATTGCTACTCCTTTTCGCTCATTCTGCTGATACCGGTGGGTAGTATCCCATTCTCACTGCGCCCCAATGTTTACCTGCAACAAAGAGCGGGACAGAAAGGTCATGCATGACTTCACCGGTATCGCGCTTATAGGTTTGCAGCAGCATGGTATCAGTATGTTGCCCACAACGCCTACCTGTACGGTCATCAAATAAGCGTTTAGTCCGGTTACCGGTGATATCTTGCGCATAATCACCGGTTAATGGCTGACAAAAACGTTGATTATGCGTGGGAACATAACCGTTCGTGTCATTGGCTATCACGTAAACAATATTGTCATCGATGTCCAAAATAGGCTCTTGAATCGGCGGTAATAATCGATCACAAAACGTATCGAAACGGGTGGTGTATTTTTGTGGATGCGTATTGGCAATGGGTTGATAGTGGCGGTCAAACAAATCGGAAGGACTAATCTCGCCCTTCGCAAGGGCCTGTTCAAAAGCCGCTTCAATCCGATCTCGACATACACTCGCCGCTTTGAAAAAACGCTGATGAGGGCTAGCATCGGAGAGCTCAGCAAAAACCGCATTGGTTTTTTCTGCGGTATCCATTAATCCCTCGGCTTCTTTACTCAAGACCGTGACTTGCTCATCACTGATTTCAAGTCCAGATCGGACCTGTACCAGCGCGGATGCAATTTGCTCTAAACTGGCGCTATTCTGTGATGACCCATGGGCTATCTCTTTTACCGCTTCTTCAACCTGATCGGCTCCCGAAGAAAGCTCGGTTAAAATGTGCCCGACACGCTCAACATTTTCAGTGCCTGACTCGACATCGGATGACAAGGCTTGAATATGTGCCATCACATTACTCGACTCTGCCATAATGTGTTTTATGATTGTCGCGACTTCACTTGTGCTCTGTGAAGTCCGCTGCGCAAGCTGTCGTACTTCATCAGCCACCACCGCAAAACCACGCCCCTGCTCACCAGCTCGAGCGGCTTCTATTGCGGCATTTAATGCCAGCAAGTTTGTTTGTTCGGCGATATCATCAATAACTTGTGCGACGGCACTGACTTTATTGACGTTGGCGTCCAGAGCTTCAATTCGCGCAACCGTTTCGGCGGTTTTTTGGTTAATATCTCGCATCTCAGCAATGGATGCGGTCAGTTCATTTACACCCTGCTGACTAAGATCCCGCATACGAGTCACTTGCTCAACCGATTCAGTCTCGACTTGGCAAGCACGCGAAAGAGTTTGCTCAATATGTTGCGCTTTATCGGTAATCTCTACCACCGCAGAAAACTGCTCTGTCAAACGAGCCGTTAAAATGTCAGAGCGATGCGAGACTTCTGCGGCCGTCATCGCGTTCATTGTGGCACGCGTTGCTAATCGTCCAACGGTTTCAGTAGGAATGTCTAGTGTAGCGTTTTCAACTGCAGATTCTTGCTCGTGTCGCGGGAACAGATAGAGCTTTACGGCAAGACCTATGCCCACAGCTTGACAGGCCAATATCAACACAACCCATGTAAATTGCGCCGATACTACAACCCATCCTCCAAATATAGACAGCGCACAAACGACGCCAAATGCGACCCAAAATCCCATTTTGTTATCCACTACGATCCTTGTCATTTTCCACCTATAATCCTTATCTTTGGAACGGATTAGCACACTCAGTACGCTAAAAACCTAACGGTTACAGACACCTGCTAATACCGAGAGACTTTCAGCCTTGGTCCATTACAGATGCCATATTTTTTGGGTCATCGCGGTGAACACGATCAAATTTAGACTAAAGCCGTATGTCTAACATCTTGGGGATTAACTGTTGCGACGCAGTTGCGATACAAAAATAAATGCGACTCATAAACATCGAGAGTGTCTTTGTATGATAATTACCACAAACGTGATTAAATCCCACGCAAAATGCGCTAAGCTCTCCCTAGATTATTGTTATTAATGAGAGAACCATGATCCCCCATCGACGAATTCGCCAATCGATTCAGGCCTTTTTTATTTTAGTCACGATGAGCTTTTCGCTGGTATGGTTCTCATTAGCGGTGCTGCCAGAAAGCGAACAATTCGCCGTGATTTGGTACGTATCGGCTGCCGGCGCATTCGGGTTTAGCTGCTTTTCAGGCTACGTGAGGCTTGTCGCAGCCGCAGGCTTTTTCACCGGCGTCTTTTATGCCGATACTATGATGGGGATTCCCGCTTCACTCAGTGCCAGCATGGCGGCTGTCAACACTGCAACCGCCGGATTAGGTTTGCACCATTTACCGATTAACGTACAAACGTTACGGTAACCCGTTCGAGAGTATGTGGCCCTTTATTCGAGGTTTAGCGCCCACACTTATCATCAGCCCTCTATTTGGTGCGACACTCGGTGCCAGTGTTCAGTCAATAGGAACCCATCAACCGTTCGATTACTTAGTACTTCGGTGGTTTATTAGCGAATTTGTCGGTTTTGTCGCCCTATTTCCTCTCTTGTTAGTCGTCAAAGAGAACCTCAGCGAACGACCTAATGATCGACTTGCGAAATCGAGCACGTTTTGGATCGCCTTGATAGCCCTGTGCTTGGCCGCGCTCAGTGCAATCAGCCTGTTGTTATATCTTTCACCTCACCCGTTTTTGGCGCTAACAGCGCTGTTTTTGTTGGCGGCAACACTGCAAAATCGCCTGATTGGCTTAGGCTGTATCGCGTTAACATTACTAAGCTTTGACATTTTATCCGCCCTCGGTGCACTGACATTTCAAGTAGAAGCGGATCAAAAAGCCTCACTGTCTCGCATGGCGATGGCTGGTGCCGCCATGATGGTCGGGGTGATAATGACACAATTCGCATATAGCTATCGACGTCATCAAAAGCATCATCTGGAGCAACATGCGTTATTAACCCAAGCGATGCATAACTCCCTTATTGGTATGGCCATACTCGACCCTCGCGGCATCGTTCAAGACGCTAACGCGAGCCTTGCGCAGTTTTTTGCCTGTGAACCGCGTGTATTGCTTGGCTCCCATGTTTCTATTTTTACCCGCGAGCAAGATCAAGCGGCATTAAAAGACTATTTTAATGAACTGATCATGGGTCATACCGATAATAAACGGCTGGAGAAGCGCTTCCTGCGCGCGGATGGGGAGCAAGTATGGGGAAGGCTCTCTGTCACTGCGGTCCGTGACAAACATGCCGGCCATGTGACGCATCTCATCAGTCAAGTCGAAGACATTAATGCACTGAAAGCGGCACAGAGAGAGCAAAAACGCTGGCTAGAACGTTGGCGTTTTGCTTTAGATATCAACAAACTCGCCGTATTTGAATTGAACATTCATACTGGCGTTATTCTGTTTTCAGGTTGGTCAGCGCCACTATTGGGGATCAGTGCAAAAAGCATCCAAACCTACCAAGCCTGGACCGCCCGAATCCATCCAGACGATTTACACGGCTGGGAGCAAGCCATGCGCCTGCTGGTTGAAGGGCGTACTGATCGTATGATCGAAGTATTTCGCTTTCAAAATGATCAGGGAGATTACCGATATCTACGGCAAGCGTCGGCGCGACAAACCGGTGAAGAGACAGAAACCGTGCTAAGTACGGTAATCGATGTCACCGAACAGCACCTAGCCAACCAACAAACCGATACCTTACGCCGCCGCCTTGAAGCCGCGACCAAAGCGGCTAACATTGGTATTTGGGAGTACAACGTCGCAGACGACACGCTCGAATGGGATGCGCAGATGTATGCGCTCTACGATATACCCGTCTCTGACGGTAAAGAAACATTGGCCACTTGGCAACATCGCCTCCATCCAGATGATGCCGATAGGGTCAAGCGTATACTCGGCAAAGCCCTCAAATATCAACAACGTATCGATACCCAATTCCGGACTCTCGATACTCACGGTCGAACGCGTTACCTGCGTGCTCTTGCCAGTGTACAAATCGATGATAGCGGCAATACCATACGATTGATTGGCGCCAACTGGGACAATACTGAAATCAATGAACTCAACCAAACCCTTGCCCAAGAGCGCGAACAATTAAACGTAGTGATGAATTCCATCAACGATGCCGTAATCACCACCGACGACCAGGGTCATTTGGCCTATCTCAACCATACGGCGCAGCGACTGACTCTCAATGGTGAGGCTCGACCCCTTGGACAAACCATCGACGACATTTTCCAACTGTATCGTCAACAACAGCGCGTGTTGCTTTCGAGTTTACATGACAATCAAACCGCGACCTTTTTTGAAACACAGATAAAAGATGCCTACCAGCTTGTGTTAGCCAATGGGGAGTGCGTCTATGTCTCCGTGGCAGTATCGCCGTTAACTAGTCATCAAGGCTATGTGTATATTTTACGTGATGTGTCTGAAGAACATGCGTTAATGGCGCAACTCGACTACAACGCTAACCACGATCCACTGACACATTTACCGAACCGCCGGGCCTTTGAAACCATCATGGAAAGGCACCTTACACAACACCATGACGATACCCCGTCGGTACTTGCCTTTGTCGATCTCGACCTGTTCAAAATCATCAACGATTCTGTCGGCCACCATGCGGGCGACGATGTTCTCTGCCAAGTGTCTCAAGCATTGGCTGATAACATTCGCAGTGATGACACCGTTGCACGACTCGGCGGCGACGAATTTGCAGTCCTCCTCACACACTGCAATATGCGGGATGCTAAACAGACAATTGCCGATTTAATCAGTCGGCTCGAGAATCTATCTTTTTCTTATGAAGAGCGGATTTTCGCCATCAGTGCCAGTGTCGGCTTAGTCAATATCGGTGATGACGCCTTAACTCTGTCCGACTTAATGAGCCGCGCTGACGTTGCCATGTATGAAGCGAAGTCAGCGGGCCGTGGACAAATCGTCGACTATAACGATATATCAGGCTTCGCCCAAGGCCGCCACAACGATATGCAAATGGTCGGAAAAATTACCCGCGCATTGGCTGAGGATCTATTTACCCTGTATGGTCAACAAGTCGCTCCCGCGAAAGGACCAACCATTGAACACTGGTATGAACTATTAGTGCGGATGATTGACACGGATGGCAATATCATGAATCCGGGGCAATTTATCCCCGCCGCAGAGACCTTTGGTTACATTCGTGACATTGATGCGTGGGTGGCCAACTATGTGCTCAATACTCGCGCCCAAGAATTGGCCGACTCTGGCCTTAAATTTAATCTCAACCTCTCCGCGCACTCAATCAGCGATCCCAAGTTCCAAACACATTTGAAAGCCCTGTTAGCCTCATCCGTCTTTCCCGCTGAGCGCTTGTGCTTCGAGATCACAGAGTCAGCCTTAATTAGCCACTTAAATACCGCCGTTTCATTTGTGGATGAGTTACGCGCCTATGGGGCTCACATCGCACTCGATGATTTTGGCGCCGGCCTATGTTCTTTCCATTACTTGAAACTCTTTAACGTTGATGTCGTGAAAGTGGATGGCCAGTTCGTTGCCAACCTCACCGATAACGAAAACGACATTGACCGCGTGATCCTCGAATCTATCGTCAGTATCTGTGACACCATGGGGTATAAAACTGTCGCGGAGTGGGTGTCTGATGAAGAAAAACTCGCGCGCGTACAAGAGATCGGCATTCATTATGTGCAAGGGTTTTTAATCGACTATCCCACGCCACTTGATACCTTGCTTGCCAACAAAGTATCGAACAAACAAAAAGATGCTGAATAGGGTTGCGAGACGCCGAAAAGATAGGCAATTTAAGCTTTTTGCTTGGACTGCCTGTTATGAATCAATACACGCTTGCAGGGTGTGGTGCAATCCTACTGTGGAGCAGCAATGTCGCATTGATCCGCCACGTGACCGAATTACTTGGCCCTGTAGGTGGCGCTGCCGCCATTTATACTATCGCGGCGCTCTGCTTAGTGGTTTTTGTCGGTACGCCCAAACTCAGCGATTTTCCACGTCGCTACTTAATTGTCGGCGGCGTGTTATTCGTGGTCTACGAATTATGCTTGTCGTTATCCCTAGCATGGGCTAATACGCGCACACAAGCGATCGAAATGGGCGTCATTAACTATTTGTGGCCGTGCTTAACCGTCTTCTTTTCCGTGCTTATTACTCGCCAAAAAGTCAGCCTTTGGCTTTATCCTGCCTTAATGATCGCGTTTTTAGGCGTTATCTGGACAGTAGGCGGCAAACAGGGGGTTTCTTGGCATCATTTAGTCGCCAATATTCACTCAAACCCATTGAGCTATATCCTAGCTTTCAGTGGCGCCATCATTTGGGCCATATATTGTAATCTGACCCGCATGAGTGCGCAGGGAAAAAACGGCATCACGTGGTTCTTTATAGCAACGGCCATCACACTCTGGGTCGGTTTTGCACTCTCTGATGCGCCTGCGCTTTCCGGTTCTTGGTCGGAGGCAGTTTATGTGCTCGTGGCCGGTGCGGCAATGGGAGGAGGTTACGGGCTGTGGAACCTTGGTATTCTTAAGGGCAATTTGGTGTTCTTAGCAACCTTGTCTTATTTTATCCCGATCCTATCAACGTTTTTATCAGCGATTCTCTTGTCGACCGAGCTGACGCTCTCCTTCTGGCAAGGCGTGGCGATGGTGACACTCGGCTCATTGGCAAGCTGGTGGCTGACGCGAGCGCCGACCACCAGCAACAAGACCTCGAGTACCGCTAAATCACACTAGTGACGATGTATCCAGCCGCTCTTGCGGCTGGATACAGTTTACTGTGCCAAGGCTAACGCCGGTGTTGCCGCGCCATAATAGAGGCAAATACGCTGACCATTGATTTGTTCAACCTCAAACTCAATCTCGTAAATACGCTCCATCACTGGCTTGGTCACTACCTCATCAACGGGACCGCTCGATACCACTTCACCATCTTTCATCGCGACCATATTGTCCGCATAACAAGCGCTAAAGTTAATATCGTGCATCACGACCACCACGGCCTTGTTATATCGATGTGCCAGGTCTCTGACCGTCTTCATGATCGCCACCGAGTGACGAATATCGAGATTATTGAGCGGTTCATCGAGAAAGATATAATCGGTGTTTTGTGCCACCACCATCGCGATGAATGCCATCTGCCGTTGGCCCCCACTTAATTGATCAATAAAGCGGTCTTGTAACTCCGTTAACCCTAATTGAGCTAACGCTTCATCAATCACCGTATCATCATCCGCAGTCAGTCGCCCTTTAGAATGGGGAAAACGACCAAATGCCACGAGCTCACGAACACGAAAGCGCATATTGACATTATTCGCCTGCCGCAACACCGCCAGCCTTTTTGCTAATGCCTCATTGCTCCATTCACTGAGCGGTTTATCGCCAATCAAGACTTCACCTGCATCACTATCAGTGAGTCGACTCGCCATAGAGAGCAGCGTACTTTTCCCCGCACCATTTGGACCAATTATCGCGGTCACGTTACCCGGTGGGAACAACGCACTGGCCTGATTTACCACCTGGGTTTGCCCGTAGGCTTTCGACAATCCAATTAATTCAATCATAATGGTTAAAACTTGTTTTTCGTTAGCAGGTACAAGAAATAGCTTCCACCAACAAAGTTAATAATCACACTGACAGTGGTTTCAAACCCGAACCACTGCTCAACAACATACTGACCGGTTAACAACAAAAAAACTGCCAATACACTGGTCGCAAGAATCAAAAAACGATGCTGATAGCTCACAAACATTTGCCGGGCAAGGCTGACCACAATCAAACCAAAGAACAATACAGGCCCGACCAAAGCCGTCGATACCGCAATCATGATGGCGATGATCACCATCACCTTCAGTGTGAGTCCGCGCATATCGACGCCTAAACTGGTGGCATTATCTTCACCAAGTAAGCAAACATCCAGCTGATTGGCATAGCGGTAAAGCGCCAACAAACACAGCCCTAACACCGGCACACTGATATACACCAGATCGCGATTCGCATTGTTGAAACTGGCAAACATGGCATCTTGAAGTACCGCAAATTCACTGGGGTCAACTAATAAGGTAAAAAACTGGCTAACACTGCCAAACACACTCCCGAGTACGATACCAATTAACAACAAGGTATAGACGTTAGCGCGATGCCGACGAAAATACAGCGTAAATAGCACGCTCGCCGTCACCGTCATCAATGCCACACTCACCGCAAAGTTTAAATAGGCATTCACCAAAAACAGACTGGTTGAACCAAAGATCACCAGTAACAGGGTTTGCAATAAGACGTACAAACTATCAAAACCAAGAATTGAGGGCGTCAATATTCGATTATTGGTGATGGTTTGAAACACTAATGAAGAGGCCGATATTGCGATCGCTGCCAGCGCAATCGAAAGCACCTTCGGCGTACGCCTAGAAAGAAAGTAAGCATAATTATCCGCGGTAAGGCCATGCCCTAAGAAATAACCGGCGACCAGTAAAACGCCCACCGCAACAAGAGAAAGTTTGAGTCCATCACGCATTGGCTTTATCCCTCATCACTAAGTAGATAAAGACCACACCACCCAAAATCGAAATGATCATGGCAATAGGGACTTCATAAGGGAAGATAATTACGCGGCCTAAAATATCGCAACTTAAGACCAGTACCACCCCCCAAAAGGCGGTCCAAGGCAAATTACGCTTAATGTTATCGCCCATGAACAATGAGACAACATTCGGCACAATCAGGCCAAGAAAAGGGATCACGCCGACGATCATCACCACGGCCGACGACAACAAGGCAACCACCATGACACCAAACAGCACCACTTTTTGATAATCCAAACCAATATTCTTGGCGAAGCTTTCTCCAATACTGGCGGCGCTAAATTGGCTCGCATAGGCATAGGCCACGGCACATACAGGCATGGCAACAAACAAGATTTCATAGTTCCCCGCCAACACCGATGAAAAATTGGCCACCGTCCACGCTTGTAAGGTTTGAATCAAATCGTATTTGTAAGCCAGGAACTGAGTAAGAGACGAGACCACGTTGCCGTACATAATCCCGATCAAAGGAACAAGCACGGTATTTTTAAATTTGAGGCGCTGTAAGAAACGGACAAATAGCCAAGTACCTGCCATCGCCGTACCGACAATCACGGTCAGGTCAAGCCATTGGTTTGCACCACTAAAAACCACGAGCGTAACCACATAGCCAAGCAGCGCGCAATCAATGGTGCCCGTGGTATCTGGGGAGGCAAAGCGGTTTTGACAAATCTGCTGCATAATCAGGCCGGCCACACTCAGCCCAGCCCCGGCAAGACAAATAGCCAGCAGGCGCGGAATACGACTGGTGGTAAAAATGGTCCAGGCTTCTGAATCACCGGCCCACAAACTATCCAAAGAAACGTGGGCGACACCGATAGATATCGACAATAGCGCCAGCACCATAAGGATAGGAATAGAAAGATACTTCACAACACGACTACCATTGGGTCTGAAACCACAAAGACCCGGGAGAAGCCCGGGTCAACTTTTATCTGTAAAAAAGCAATCTATACAGAAAGCGATGCGTCATCAAAAACGATTAAAGTACGCGATTGACATCGTCGATCATTTTATCCATCGCCGTCATCCCAGCCATGGTGATATACCAAGCAGTTGGATCTAAGTAGCTGATACGTTGATTTTGGTGCGCCGGTGTCTTATTTACCAATGGGTTATCGAAACGCGCTTTAGCTTTTCCCTGTCCCTCACCAATCGCTTGCTCACGATCAAGCACCAGCAACACATCTGGATTGGCATCGGCAATGTATTCAAAAGAAATCAGGTTGCCGTGAGAGCCAGCCACTTCTACGTCATCACTTTTCGCAGGTTTTAGTCCCAGCTCGTCAAAAACCAGACCAAAGCGGCTTTTCTCACCAAACATCGCCACTTTACTGCCGTTGCTCATCACCATAAGCGCGTTGAAGTTATCTGCCACCGCTTTTTCATGTGTTTGTGCAATTTTGGTATTTACCTGGTCGATAATGGCTTCCACTTTTTCTTGTTTGTCGAAGACATTACCCAGCATGCGCCAGTTTTGCTGAACACTCTGCCAATAATGGTCATAATCGGCTTGGAACATAATGGTTGGCGCAATTTCTTCTAATTCACTCATCAGCGACGCCATACGCGCCTCTGCGATGATCAAATCCGGTTTTGCCGTAAAGATTGCCTCATAATCAGGCTCTTTAACGGTCCCTACCGCTACATACTTATCATCTTGGTAAGTTTTTGCTAAGTAATCTGGCATCAGTGATTTCACCACGCCTACAGGTTCAACCCCCAGGCGGTCAAGCACATCGAGGCTACCTTGGCCAAGCACAACCACACGCTGCGGTACACCGTCAATCTCAACGGTACCCATGGCATGGTGGATGGTTTTTGCAGCAGCGTGACCACTTAATACCAAAGAAACGGTTAAAAGAATGAATTGGAAAAATGAACGAAAAGCTTGCATAGCCCTTTCCTCGCAAAAATTGATGGCAGCATGCTAACGCAGTTAAAACGCCAAGTCACGAATAGAAGTGAGAATTATTCATATTCATAACTCTATTGATAAAGCCGGATCAACACACCATCACGATAAGGGCGTCAGTTACTAAAACTGTTTTGATCTTGCGCAAAATAAAGACAGATATCAGCCAGTGTTGTGTCTATTTCCCGTTTTTATCCGCGAATAAACCATCGAATCGGACCTATTTGGTTACAACGCAAGCGATTGCACCGACACTATCAACATATTTAGTAATCATTGGCCGGTTTACGGGTTAACATGGATATAGTTGTGATCAAGATCGCGCGGATATATGCGCTGGTTACATACACTAGACTCATCTCGAGCGGTATGACTGAAACGATAATTAAAGACAGCTAAGACTGTCGCAAATTCGGTACCGGATTGAGCTGAACTGCATCTAACGAGTTGTTTGAGGGTTATAATGAACGAAATTTTACTTGCGGTCGTCGCTGGCGCCATTGTTGGCTTTTTCTTCAGCGCGATCAAGTTACCATTGCCTGCTCCCCCGGTGATTTCTGGGATCATGGGCATCGTTGGTATCTACCTTGGCGGCATGGCTTATCAAGCCGTGATCGAACGCTTTTTCTCTTAACTTTAGATAATTGGAGCACACTATGGCTACCCCACATATTAACGCTGCAGACGGCGCATTTGCTGAAACAGTCCTGATGCCAGGTGATCCACTGCGCGCGCAGTACATTGCCGAAAACTTTCTAGAAAACGCGGAACTGGTCACTGATGTCCGTAATATGTTCGGTTACACCGGCACTTACAAAGGCAAAAAAGTATCGGTAATGGGTCACGGTATGGGTATCCCATCGTGCTCCATCTACGTCCATGAGCTGATCAAAGATTACGGTGTTAAAAACGTCATTCGCGTCGGCAGCTGTGGCGCAGTAAAAGATGATGTCAAACTGATGGACGTGATCGTTGCACAAGGCGCTTCCACCGACTCAAAAGTAAACCGCACCCGTTTTGCCGATCATGACTTCGCCGCTATTTGTGATTTCCATCTTATGGAAACTGCCGTTGGTGAAGCGCGTAAACAAAACGTCTCTGTGCGCGTTGGTAACGTATTCTCTGCGGATCTCTTTTACAGCCCAGAAGCCGATCTGTTCAACAAAATGGACAAACTTGGCATTCTTGCCGTTGATATGGAAGCAGCGGGTATCTACGGTGTTGCTGCAGAGCTAAACGCGCGTGCTCTCACCATTCTGACCGTGTCTGACCACATTATTCGTGGTGAAGCACTGAGCTCAGATGAGCGTCAAAAGTCGTTTAATGAAATGATGACTGTCTCGCTCGAGACCGCGATCAACCTGTAAATGTGGGTTGGAGGAAACGTGCCAAGCGGTAAACTGCCACCCGCTGCCGGTCAATTGCAGCTGAATTTTTGTAAAACCTTGACCTGTCCTAACTTTGGGTCAATGGATGAGCAAGATTATTTGGTTCAGCGCTCTAATCCGGCACGCCCAACGCTAGTATGCCGAGAATGCGGGGCGTTTCCTCCTCTGCTCAACAACCAGCAAGTTCATGCCGAGTTGATAGCCCAACGTCAACTCCATGCAGATGGACTATGTGCCTGTACCAACCCCGCCTGTGAGCACTTAGGTAAGCCAGTCTTAACCTACCGTCACTGTTACCATGCCTTTGGCTACAGCGGCGATAGACAACGTTATCGGTGTAAAGGCTGTCAAAGTACCTTTGTCGACCGTTGGTCTGGGATTAACAAAAAGAGTGAGCTGCAACAAAAGTTGCTGGCCTTCCTTTTCACGGGCCATACCGTGCGAGAGATCTGTCGTCGGCTTTCTCTCAACCCAAAGACCTTTTATGATCACCTGAATCAAATAGCTGCGCGTTGTCGACAAAAACTTGCCGCGTACGACACACGCTTTTTATCTGATACCTCAACAGGCCACCTCGCGAGTGTTCATGCACCGCTGCAACCTAACAGCGAAAATGGCGTACAATGGCTAGCGACCGGAGAGGCGCATAGCGGCTATATTTTGCTTCAAGATGTCAACTATCATTCGTATGATCATGACCATCTCACCGAGCATCATGACCCGTATCAAGACGCTTGCCGCTTTATGGCGACCACCAATGCAGGCCAGCGCTCGGAGCCAACACCGCGCCCTGACGGCTTACTGGGTCGCGTTGACGCAAAATACCGAGAGGTGTTTTCACGCTCAAATGTGGAAGACCCTTACACCCAGCCGTTGCACTTTATTTACCCTAATCGTGGTACCCTGATTCGTCCTCAATACACCACCTATGCCCATTATTTAAACCTCAAGCCTTTTATTGATCATTGGCAACACATTGTGGTGTTTTCTCCGCAGGAGCCCTTATTGCGCTCGGCTTGTTTATCCGTTTTCGAAGCCGATATTCGTGACAAACGGGTAAGCCATGTTTACGTCGAGCAAGATCCTTATTGGCAACCCGGCTCAGAGCCAGAAAAAATTGATATTGTGTTACTCAGTTGGTGGCGCGATCGCTGGGCGTTTACGCGCAGCGGTGCAGGGAGCAAAGCCATTTGCGATCATGGGCAAAATAAGGGCAGAGAAGCCTATTGGTTAACCCATGCAAGCTGTGATGCGATGAAGAAATATCAACAACACTTCCATCAGCAATTTGCACTGTTGGTTAATGAGCCACGACGCCGTTTACGCCCTGGAGGGTTACTGCCGTTACTTGATATTTACCGTGCCTGGCACAATTTGTGTTGGCAAGATCACGCCCACGTCACGCCTGCTCAGCGTCTTGGATTAACCGATCGCCCGCTCACACTCGCGGACCTCATGCTTTAACGTCTCACCGCCCGATTGTTATCGATAGTTCAACCTAACGCCCGCGTCGTCTCCCTTGACGATATCGCTGTTTCGCGTTATTTATCTCGATACTAAAAATCCAGTCACGAGGGTATAAGTATTGGATATTCAACTGCTGCGTACATTTATTGAAGTCAGCAAGACCCGCCATTTCGGTCATGCGGCGGATAATCTTTATCTGACCCAATCCGCAGTCAGCTTTCGTATTCGCCAACTCGAAACCCAGTTAGGCACCGCACTGTTTATTCGTCAGCGCAATAATGTTCGCCTGACAGAAGCAGGTGAGCGTTTATTTCCCTATGCAGAAACCATGCTGCAAACTTGGCAACGCGCGCAACACGATGTCAGTGCCATACAAGCCGCCAGTGCCCAATTAACATTTGGGGCGTCACCGATGTTATGGGAGCTTGATGGCGTAAGCGCATGGATAAATCAGATAGGTGCAGACCATACCGACTGGCTACTCCGTGCTGAGTCAACGCCAAGGCAATTACTCGCTCACCATTTAATTGAGAAGCGCATCGACGCGGGCCTAACGTCAGAATTACCAAAACTTGAAGGGCTGCAGTCTCATCACCTTGGCAATTATCAATTACAGTTGGTCAGCCACGTCGCTCATCTTCATCTGGATAAGAGTGATGAACTACCGCTTATCTATCTTGACTGGGGCACACAATTTGCGAGTGCACAAAGCCAAATAGCGCAGTTACAGCGCCCACCGGTGTTACACACCCAGTCGTGCCACCTAGCGTTAAACTATTTGCTCACACATGGCGGCATCGCATTTCTGCCTTCCTTGGCGATTCAACAGTACCTAGACAGCAAACGACTTCATTTAGTTGATAAAGTACAAGCGCTTACCCATCCTCTTCACCTTATCTGGCTGACGAACAACGATAAAAGCAATTTAATCAGTCAGTTAATAGAATCAAACGGTCAGCTTTACGCCGGTTAAAAAAACGGTCGTTTGCGGCGAATTTCACTAGTCGGTGGGGCATTTTTCGGCTATCTTAAAATTGTTAGGCAACAACATACTGCCTAATCATCCGGCTACACGTAGCCTTAAAAATCAACAAGCGTTAGGAAAGCACCACCATGGCACAGTGGGATCAATGGTTAAAACACGGCTCTCAACAAAAAGAGAAGTTTAAATCTCGCCACCACGACGATTTTGATGACGATATGTCACACGGCAAAAAAGGCAAAAAACGTCAAAGCAAACGCGCGCACCGACCTCAGCAAGAGGACAGCTACTTCGGTGATGACCGCTAACTGCGTTGATACGTTTGTCGTCAAAATTAAAAAAGGCAATGCGTCGGCGTTGCCTTTTTGTTGCCACTTATCACCGAGACGGTGTTAGGCTTGCATCGTTCGCCAATGGGTATCGAACGCCGTTAATACGGCATGTGTCGTTTGCCACAATGGATTTTGCTTAAGTGTCTGCCAATCAATCGGCGTCCGTACGCGGAGTGCATCTGCCATTGGCACGGATTGAATCGGTAATGCATCTAAAACCGACACCGCACTTGCGCGATCATTGCAGATCAGCGTCATATCACACCCTGCATCCAGTGCTGCCTTAGCACGAGAAGGGGCATCACCAAACACATGCGCCCCACCCATGCTTAAGTCATCCGAGAAGATAATCCCTTTAAATCCGAGTTGCTGACGCAAAATATGAGTTAGCCAATAGCGTGAGCCACTGGCAGGCTGTGTATCATGCTGCGGATAGACCACATGCGCAGGCATAACCGCATCCAATAAGCCTTGTTCAATAAACGCTTTAAAAATAGCGAAATCAGACGACTGCAGAATATCACGCGGATCTTCAGGGGTAACTAAATGAGAGTCTTCTAACACAGCACCATGCCCCGGAAAATGCTTCCCGGTCGTTGCCATGCCGGCACGGCGCATACCCATTGAAAAGGCGCTGGCGTATTGCGTCACCACCTGTTGTTCTTCACCGAACGCGCGATCTTTAATGGCGGCACACGCAAAGCCGCGATCAAGCACAGGTGCAAAGCTCAAATCAATCCCATGCGCAATTAACTCGGCGGCCATCAACCATCCAGCTTGCTCAGCCATCTCAGTGGCTGCACCAAGTGCATGATAAGACTGTGCGGCCGGGATCGGCGTAAATGCCTCTCGAAAGCGTTGAACGCGTCCACCTTCTTGATCCACCCCAATTAAGATATCTCGGCCTGCCGCCGCACGAATAGACTGTGTCAGTGCGCGAAGCTGCGCGGAATCGTAATAGTTGCGGGCAAACAAAATCACGCCACCGACGCTCGGATGCGCGAGAATTTCTTTCTCTTCATTATCGATTTGCTCTGCGTGCACATCGAGCCAAACGGGTCCCATTATGTCTCCTTCATCCTGCGTTTATCACAGACGAATAATCAAGCACTTTGCGAGATATCGCAATCTGTTTATACTCGCTGTTTGTGTATACCCATTGCGCATTACTGCTATCGTACCGTCGTCATTATGCAAGGAACAGCCACATGTCATACTCTGGAGCCGATATCTATATTGGTGTCATGTCAGGAACCAGTTTAGATAATATCGATGCCGTCGCTGTCAGGTTTAACCAAGCCGGTCAAGTCGAGTCAATTGCGCGACACAGTGATCCGATACCGCAAGACATCAAAGCCACGGTGATTACGTTAAGCCGAGGTCAGCCTGTGTCAGTGACAACGCTCGGTGAGCTCGATCGTCGCTTAGGCGAATGTTATGCCGCGGCGATTAATTCCTTGCTCGAACACGCCGCCTTATTGCCTAAGCATGTCGCCGCGATAGGCTGTCATGGACAAACGGTGTATCACCAGCCAAGTGGGGATTACCCGTTTACCATGCAACTTGGCGACGCCAATGTGATTGCCGCTCGAACCGGTATTACCACTGTTGCCGATTTTCGTCGCAAAGATATGGCGTATGGTGGCCAAGGTGCACCACTGGTGCCCGCATTTCATAACGATTACTTTTCCGATAGCGAACAACCGACTGCGGTGGTCAATATCGGCGGCATCGCCAATGTCTCAATGATATGCCCTGATCGCCCGTTATATGGCTACGACACCGGACCCGGTAACATGCTAATGGATGCGTGGACACAACGACATCGCCATCAAGCCTATGATCGAGATGGTGAATGGGCGGCAAGCTGTGCGCCTTATCAGCCCCTGCTCCAACGGCTACTGTCGGATGCTTACTTTTCTCGCCCTGCGCCCAAAAGCACAGGTCGAGAATATTTTAACCTCGACTGGCTCGACCGTCAGTTGCTCGCGTTTTCGCTCTCCCCCGATCAGGTACAAGCAACACTTTTGGCACTCACCGTTGAGAGTATCGCCATAGCCATACGACCGCTAAAGCGCGGACGCATCTTTGTTTGTGGTGGGGGAGCACATAATCAAACGTTAATGCTCGCGCTGCAACAAGCCATGCCCAACTGGGCAATCGCTCAAACCGATGAAGTCGGGATCCGTTGTGACGATATGGAAGCCATTGCCTTTGCATGGCTTGCTAAACAAACACTCAACCACCAGCCTGGCAACGTCCCTGCCGTGACCGGCGCCAGCCAAGCGTGTTGCTTAGGTGCCATCTATCTACCCTATTAAGGAACATCAATGACAGCCCCCAGCGTCGAGCAACTCAAGCATTTATTATCCGAAACGCGTAATCCCAACACTTACGGACTCGATCAGCAAGATACACTTGGCTTGGTGACCATGATTAATGCCGAAGACCAAGGCGTCGCACTTGCAGTCCAATCACAACTTCCCGCTATCGCTGACGCTGTCGACCACATCGTAGCCGGGTTTAACGCGGGAGGCCGGCTTATCTATATTGGCGCGGGCACCAGTGGACGCCTGGGTGTATTAGATGCCGTTGAGTGCCCGCCTACATTCGGGGTCAGACATGAACAGGTAATTGGCCTTATTGCCGGAGGCGAAAAAGCGATGTTTATCGCCCAAGAAGGAGCGGAAGATGATCCAAAGGCAGGTGTCGCGGATCTAGACGCCCAACACCTCAGTTCGAAAGATGTTGTCGTCGGTATTGCCGCCAGCGGCCGAACGCCGTATGTGGTTGGCGCGCTTGAATTTGCTAAGCAACAAGGTGCTGTCACCATCGCCTTATCATGTAACCCCAACGCCACGATCAATGCGCATGCTGATATCGCGATAACGCCCGAGGTCGGCCCAGAAGCACTCACCGGCTCAACCCGTATGAAGTCTGGCACCGCGCAAAAGTTAGTACTGAACCTATTAACCACTGCCGCCATGGTCAAAATCGGTAAGTGTTATCAAAACTTAATGGTCGATGTAAAAGCCACCAATCAAAAACTGGTGACACGCTCAACCCTGATCGTGATGGAAGCGACAGGTTGTGATGAAGCGACCGCGGTTCAGGCTCTGTCCCATGCCGACGGTGAGGTTAAGGTAGCCATTTTTATGGTGTTAACCGGGCAGGATCCGCATTTAGCAAGAAAGCATATTGAGCAAGCTAAAGGACATTTACGCGATGCACTCGCGATGACGCCACAACGCTGATCCTCATAATATCCGTCGCTCTTGCGAACGATAGCTCAGACAAACGATAGTTCTTACAAACAATAGCGCTTACAAACGATAGCTCTTACAAACGATAGCTTTGCGAACGACAGCTCTTACGAACAACAGCGCTTGCAAATGACATCGCTAGTAAACGACAGCCTCGCGAACGGTTTACACTTTTTGAGATCCACCTATCCAGATGAAGAGCGCCGATTTCGTTCGCGTATCACTGTACTCGGCTGCGCACTGTCCATACGTTCCACGTACGCTTGGTATTGGCTAAACGGTAAGGGGCGTGAATAGTAGTAGCCCTGCGAAACGTCCACACCATAACGCCGAAGCAAGCTCTCGGCCTCTTCACTCTCAACCCCTTCGGCAACCACCATCACCCCTAACGATCGCGCCATATCGGTGGTTGCACGAACAATACTTTGGTGGCGGCTACTTTTGGGAAGATCTCGCACAAAGCTGCGGTCAATCTTAAGCTCAGTAAAAGGCAATTGAGATAGAAAGTACAAAGACGAATACCCTGTCCCGTAATCATCGATAGAGACTTCAATACCGTTTGCCGATAGATCTGCAATCAACTGCTTGAGCCAATTGTAATCTTCCACCATGATCGATTCGGTCAGTTCGAGTGAAATTAAATTCGTGGGTATATGGTACTCTCGAGCCAGTTCAACCACACGATTGGCTAAATCAGGGATATAGATATCAGACGCACTAATGTTGACCGAAAGCCGACGACAGTGGCCACGGTTAATAAGCTGCGCTTGCTGCTGAAAAGCACGCTTAATCACCCAAAGGGTAAGACTATTAATAATCCCGACATCCTCGGCCATTCGTACAAACACCTCAGGCGATATCTGGCCATACTCTGGGTGCGTCCAACGTGCCAGCACCTCTGAGCCATGGATAGAGCCTGTGCGTAAATCAATTTGCGGTTGGTGATAGAGATCCAACCCATCATTCTCAATCGCATCTCTTAAATCCGTGACGAGCGAGACATGTAACTGATGGTGTCGCTGCTCATGGGAATTAAAGTGCGCATAGGTGCCAACAAAAGGACGGTGCTGATCAATGGCATTTAACGCTCGGCTAATGAGTAATCCTGGATGATCACCATCGGTTGGGTAGTGACAGACACCGATACGCACATTGACTTGCGTAACAAAGGATCCCACGCATAAATCACCATTTAAGCTATCAACCACAGCAGTTAGCACCTGGTCACACGTCTTGCGATCCACATCCTCAATTAAAAAAGCAAACACCCCTTCTTTTAGGCAGCCCAAGCGGTGGCTGGGCATATCACTGTCCGTTTTGATCGCTTGTACCGGCTGAACCGCTAAGGTGTCATTCATACGTGTAGCAATCGCATTGATATATTCATCGCGTGCACTTTCATCTAGATAAGGCAATAAATTGTTATAGTTATCAATCGATAAACAGCACAAATTGAAATTGTTGTTGCGGCTAATGAGGTCGCTGATCACCATGTGCAATACGTTGTTATTAGGAAGGCAACTCAAGGTATCATGAGTCAGCGCTCGCATTTCCTGCATCCTTTGAAAACGAAACCGCTCGGCAAGCGCCAGAGAAAATAGAATCATGGTTAGCGCAAGCGCTAGCATCAAGACATAACTTGACAACAGAGTGTACTCAATGTAATTCAGCATCAGTGCGTAGAATGTCAGTCCACCAGCCATTGCGGGTATCCAACACAAAATAAATAGAAACAACCAGTATTTACTCGGCTGCCATTGCTGCCACAAGTAATAAATAATCACTCCGTAGACTGGGATTTGCGCAATGAGAACAAAAGAGGCAGACATATAAGCCGGCGTAATAAAGCTCAGTAATGCGAGACCGAGCAGCCCACCCGTCGTGATTAAAAATAGAGATCGCGCGCGTTGATGAATAGGACTACGCGTAAAATCTAAGAAAAAATAGGTAAACCATAACCCGACCGTTAATAAACAAACAGTGAGTGCCACCAAGTGATTACTGATAAATATCTGGACAAAATCAGGGACAAAGTAACGACTAAAGCCATGATTCACACTCACCACTAACGCACTCAACACAGTTGCAAACACATAAATTAAGTACACGCGCTGCCGACTGTATACATAGACACCGGCGCTATAGAGTGCCATCAGCATGGCAAAACTCACAAATCCGCCCCATACCAAATGCAGCGATTTGGCGAAATGGTCATAGCGCCCATGATCCATCACCCATAGTGGCATGGTTGCCATGTCTCGTGACGTTACTTTGATCAAAAGCTGATTAGCATGCTCAGGGAGCAAGGTCACGGGCACAGAGGACGGCAAGGGCAAGCGGTTCAGTCTTTCTGGTGTAATATCGCCCGCTTTTACACGCGAGCGAATCTGTTCACCATCGAGGACGTGATAAGCGTCAAGATAATCAATTGAAGGGTTATCAGTGATCACATGTATCGGCCGCTCAGTGAGGCCCGTATAGTCAAAGCCGATGTTGATCCAGTACGTTTGGTAAGCTAATTTCCATGGAATGTGGGTTGGCTCTGATACCGACGTGAAAGGGGCATGTGCCATTACATAATCCAGTGATAGCTCGTTCGTCTCGTCAACAAAGTAACTATAGTTTACGTCAAGAAGAGGCTGCTCTTCGGTCGTACCCTCACTGAGATCAGCAATCCACACCCCGAACGTACTCAAGGCGAGTAATGCGAGCAATGTCGCCCCCCAGATCAGGGGTTGTCGTGATTGTAGTGCGTGCATCAAGCCACACTCCCTTAGCCAAAGACAAGCTCGTCATCATGCTATTTTTCTACGTAGCCGCGAGTCTCTTCTACACAGCCGCTAGTAGTTTTGTTTGAACGAGCACTAATAAACTTAGATAGCAATGGCTACTTTTTCAAACAGAGCACACCACGCATTCTCGTTTGCTCGCGATTTCAACGATATTCTCGTCAATCGATAACCGAGCACCGTAACAGCTTATGAACATTGGTATCGCGACAGAACATTTGTTCGTTTTGTATAACAGGCGTATACTGGTAAGCATTGCATTCATCGTGCCTTTAAACGCAACCTAAGGTACCGTTCAGTCGCGAGACCATCGAGCATGAGCATATCAACGCCCCCTGATCACTATCACGAAGACACCGACTTATTAACTGAAATCGCCATTTTGTACTATCAACAAAGCGCGACTCAGGAAGAAATTGCTCGCAAATATAAAATCAGTCGCCCCAAAGTAAGCCGTCTTTTACGTAAAGCACGCGAAGAAGGTATTGTGGAAATCACGGTCAAATTCCATCCCGTACACAGTGCCCAGCTCGAACAGCGATTGATGGCCAGGTTTAACCTTAAACGCGCCTTAATTTCACTCGACCAACCGAGCGCCGAAGAACAACGTACACAAGTCGCGACCTTGGTATCCTCTTATCTTGACGGTAACCTTAACGATGGCATGGTGGTTGCGGTGGGCCAAGGTCAAAATGTCGCAGCGGTCGCCGATCACCCGGGGGTTGTCTCGCATCGTCAAGCCCGGTTTGTTTGCGCAATAGGCGGCACACACCGCAGCGGTGACGCGTTTAATGCCGATCATATCTGTCGACGATTAGCCAAAAAGTTTGGGGGGAGCAGTGAAACCCTATACGCCCCAGCGTATGTGGATAATGAGTCGATTCAACAGGTGTTCGTGTCCCATCCGAATATCAGTGAAACCTTGAACCAGGCCAGAAAAGCAGAGTTTGCACTGGTCGGCATTGGCGATATGGATGAGAATAGTCATATGGTCAAATTGGGTTGCTTTACCGCACGCGAGTTTGTTGAAGCACGGGTGAATCATGGTATTGTCGGAGACATCGGCGGTTTTGATTTCTTCCGACTTGACGGACAACCCACGGATAACCTGATGCGTGGTCGTGTGGTTGGACTGGCGATGCCAGATTTGGCACGTATTCCGAGTGTTATTGCCATGGCGAGCGAGAGCCGCAAAGCCTTATCGATACTCGGTGCGCTGAGAACGGGCGTTATCGATGTACTCGCGACCAGTGCAAGCTGCGCAATGGCCCTGCTGAATATGTCGGAGCCTGCACCTGATGAAAGCGTGTTCACATTTCAACAGGATGAGTAAATTCGTGACAAAAGAGTGAGACGTAACTCTCTTTATATCGCAATACAATTGACAAGTGGCGTAAAAAACTCAAAGATCGTCACATCATTTGCTCAGACGCGTTGCATCTGTTCATATTCAGATCAAGCGTTAGCACGTAACTCGGCGTCTGGGCCTACCACGTAAAGAAGGTGAGTGAAGATGAGCAACAAACTGGACCAACTCCGAGCCCTAACCACCGTTGTCGCAGACACAGGCGATATCGAAGCGATTAAAAAGTACCAACCGCAAGACGCAACCACCAACCCTTCGCTGATCCTGAAAGCCGCGCAAATCAAAGAGTATGCGCCATTGATTGATGAAGCGATTGCGTATGCGAAATCACACAGCAGTGATGCCGACCAACAAGTCGCCGATACCTGTGACCGCCTCGCAGTGAACATTGGTAAAGAGATTCTTAATGTCATTCCTGGTCGCATCTCCACAGAAGTCGATGCCCGTTTATCCTATGACACCGACGCAAGCGTTGCTAAAGCACGTAAACTGATCAGCATGTACAACGAAGCAGGGATCAGCAACGATCGTATCCTGATCAAACTGGCTTCAACCTGGGAAGGCATTCGTGCCGCTGAAATCCTGGAAAAAGAAGGGATCAATTGTAACCTGACGCTATTATTTTCGTTCGCACAAGCGCGTGCCTGCGCAGAAGCCGGCGCTTACCTGATTTCACCGTTTGTTGGCCGTATTATGGATTGGTACAAAGCCAAAGAAGGCCGTGATTTTGAGCCTGCAGAAGACCCAGGCGTGAAGTCCGTTACCACCATTTATAACTACTACAAAGCACACGGCTACGACACCGTTGTGATGGGCGCAAGCTTCCGCAATGCCGGTGAGATCCTAGAATTAGCCGGCTGTGACCGCCTCACGATCAGCCCACAATTGTTGCAAGAGCTAAGCGATGCTGAAGGCGATATTCCTGTGAAGCTAAAAGACACAGGCGCCACCGAGCAACGCCCAGCAGCAATGACCCATGCGGAATTCTTGTGGGAACACAACCAAGATCCGATGGCCATCGAAAAACTTGCTGAAGGCATCCGAAACTTCGCGGTCGATCAAGGTAAACTTGAAGACATGATTCGCGAACAACTGTGATCCAACCCAAAGCGTGATTTAACACAATAAAAGCGGTTTAGGCCGCTTTTATGATATCGTTTTCTCTTATTTCACCTGTTCAACCTGTAGGTAAACACATGGAACGCAAAATGTTAGCCAACGCCATCCGCGCCCTTGCGATGGACGGTGTTCAAAAAGCCAAATCTGGTCACCCAGGCGCCCCAATGGGCATGGCCGATATCGCCGAAGTATTGTGGCGTGACCACATGAATCATAACCCGCAAAACCCAGATTGGGCTAACCGTGATCGCTTTGTGCTCTCAAACGGCCACGGCTCAATGCTGATCTATTCATTGTTGCACCTGACTGGCTACGATCTTGCTATCGACGATCTGAAGCAATTCCGTCAATTGCACTCGAATACCCCAGGCCACCCTGAATATGGCTATGCACCGGGTATTGAAACCACCACTGGCCCACTCGGCCAAGGGATTACCAACGCCGTCGGTATGGCCGTTGCTGAAAAAGCACTGGCAGCACAATTTAACCGTGACGGTCACAACATCGTCGATCACCACACCTACGCATTCTTGGGTGATGGCTGCTTGATGGAAGGCATCTCTCACGAATCGTGCTCACTGGCGGGCACGCTAGGTCTCGGTAAATTGATCGCATTCTGGGATGACAACGGCATCTCAATCGACGGTCACGTTGAGGGTTGGTTCTCTGACGACACCGCTAAGCGTTTTGAATCTTACGGTTGGCATGTGATCCCCGCTGTCGATGGCCACGATGCGGATGCGATTCAAGCTGCATTGAGCGCTGCGAAAGCCGAAACCGGCAAACCGACGCTGATCTGCACCAAAACCACCATCGGTTATGGCTCGCCAAATAAATCAGGCAGCCACGATTGTCACGGCGCGCCGCTGGGTGATGACGAAGTACAAGCCGCACGTGAATTCCTAGGTTGGGAACACGCGCCTTTCGAGATCCCACAAGACATCTATGCACAGTGGGACGCCAAAGAAGCCGGCGCAGCTAAAGAAGCAGCTTGGAACGAGCAGTTTGCCGCATATCAAGCACAATACCCTGAGCTTGCCGCCGAGTTTACCCGTCGTATGAACGGTGAACTGCCAAGCAACTGGGACAGCGAAACTCAAAAACTGATTGCGGATCTGCAAGCCAATCCAGCTAAGATCGCATCACGTAAAGCGTCGCAAAACGTCTTAGAAGCGTTCGGCAAACTGCTACCAGAACTGCTCGGTGGCTCAGCCGACTTGGCACCGTCTAACTTGACCATGTGGTCAGGCTCGAAAGCGATCACCGCAGACGACGCGAGCGGCAACTACCTGCACTATGGTGTGCGCGAGTTCGGGATGACCGCCATCATCAACGGTATTGCCCTGCACGGCGGGTTTGTTCCTTACGGGGCGACCTTCCTGATTTTCATGGAGTATGCACGTAATGCCATGCGCATGGCGGCACTGATGAAAACGCAGAACATTCAGGTTTACACCCACGACTCAATTGGCTTGGGTGAAGATGGCCCAACTCACCAGCCGGTCGAGCAAATGGCTAACCTGCGCCAAACGCCGAACATGAGCACCTGGCGCCCTTGTGACCAAGTCGAATCGGCAGTAGCGTGGAAAGCCGCGGTAGAGCGTAAAGACGGCCCAAGTGCGCTGATCTTCTCGCGTCAAGGCCTGGCTCAGCAAGCGCGCGACGAGACCCAACTGGCGAACGTTGCCAAAGGCGGTTATATCCTCAAAGACTGTGCAGGCAAACCTGACCTGATCTTTATTGCGACTGGCTCTGAAGTAGAGCTGGCTGTTGAATCAGCTGCTCAGCTAAGCGAAGCAGGCAAACAAGTCCGTGTGGTCTCTATGCCAAGCACTGACTTGTTTGATAAGCAAGACGCCGCTTATCGCGAGTCGGTATTGCCATCAGACGTCACCGCTCGTATTGCCATTGAAGCGGGTATTGCTGACTACTGGTACAAGTACGTTGGCCTAGACGGTCGCGTCGTCGGGATGACCACCTTCGGTGAATCCGCGCCCGCTGACGAGCTGTTCAAAATGTTCGGCTTCACGGTTGAAAACGTGGTTAACACTGCAGAAGAGCTGCTGTCTTAACAGCACACTGATTGCACGTTAACCCTGCTAAGGCCAGTCAACGATGACTGGCCTTTTTTTTGTCCAAATGAACATCATCGCTTTACAAGTGAACAGATTGCTGTACGGTGGTCACAGCTCTGGAACACGGAGCGTCAATGATTCATCAAGTAAAAGGCAACATAAGCTGCACTATTATCTGTATTATAGAGTTTCTAACGTTACCCGCTTTCGCTTCTAGACATGTCATCGACTCCGTTCAAAGCTATCCTAATTTTTGTAATTTAAGAGAGAATGATTATGTCTAATCAAGCAACTGGTATCGTCAAATGGTTTAACGAAGAAAAAGGGTTTGGTTTTATCACCCGCGAAAATGGCGAAAAGGACGTGTTTGTCCACTTCCGCGCTATCGTTGGTGACGGTTTTAAAACCCTGACTGAAGGTCAACAAGTTAACTTCACCGTTGAACAAGGCCAAAAAGGCCCACAGGCCTCTGAAGTTTCTGTCGCATAAGAAATCAGACCTGATTGATAAGGGGCGCTTAGGCGTCCTTTTTTTTCATCTCAATTTGGCTATCCTACCGAATCACAAGCAAAAATTGCTTTGTTTTCCCCGCAAACATAGAGCACCTGAAAATTAAATATCATAAAGGCTTTACATGTGGGTGGATTGCTGTATTGTGGTGTCAGCTCTGGAACACGGAGCGTCAATGATTCATCAAGTAAAAGTCAACATAAGCTGCGCTATTATCAATATTATAGAGTTTCTAACGTTACCTACTTTCGCTTCTAGACATGTCATCGACTCCGTTCAAAGCTATCCTATTTTTAGTAATTTAAGAGAGAATGATTATGTCTAATCAAGCAACTGGTATCGTAAAGTGGTTTAACGAAGAGAAAGGTTTCGGTTTCATTACTCGTGACAACGGTGAAAAGGACGTGTTTGTACACTTCCGTGCTATCGTTGGTGACGGTTTCAAAACCCTAACTGAAGGCCAACGTGTGAACTTCACCGTTGAGCAAGGCCAAAAAGGCCCACAGGCGTCTGACGTTTCTGTAGCATAAGAAACCGAGTCTGATTGATAAAGGGCGCCTAGGCGTCCTTTTTTTGTGTCTATGATTCGGGAATAGCCCGTATATCGACACAAAACCAAAAAGCCCCAGCCATTTGGCATACTGCCTGGCTGGGGCTTTTTGTTAGTTAGCGTTGTTTTTTCACTTGGTATTATAATCGCCTCGCATCATTATCGCTTCACCCGTGAACGCTTGGCCGCTTAGCTTTGCTGCATTTTTAGCTCTTCTGCATTTGTTGACGCTTTTTCAAAAAGGTCAGCCAGCTTTCTACTGCATCATCCGGCGCAATCTGTTTGGCAAGACGCGCTTGTTTCAGTGCCTGCTCATACTGCTTCAGCTTGTAGTGAGCTTGGACTTTTGCCAACGCAATATCTTTGTCCGAGGCGCCTTTATCAGCATGCTCAAGCGAAGTAAGCGCTTGCTGATACTCACCTTGTTGGATCTGCATTAACGCGAGTTGCCAGTGGTATTGGCTGTCTTTTTTCACCGCCTGTTTCCATGCCCCGATCGCTTGTGGCCATTCCCGAGCCTGCTGCCAAAGGCTTGCCTGTTGCGCCAGCGTTTGCGCATCTTGCTCTGAGGCGGGTAAACGTTTTAGCCATTGCGCCGCACGCTCTGGTACGCCCTCATTGGCATAGAGCTGGGCAACCGTACGCTGTTCGCTTGGCTCAAGGGTAATACCTTGGCGCTGCGCCAGTAAGTAAGTGCTAATTGCCTCTTTTGGCTGTTGCAATCGCACATAGTTTCCGGCCAGTTGCCGCCACCACTGCTTATTGTCAGGCTCACGCTTAATCAACGCTTTCAGCGTCGGTGTGGCACCACGCCATTGCTCAAGCTGAAGCTGAGCCCCTAATTTAAGTGATAAGGCCGATACACTGGCAGTGCTTGTGACCACATCTTGATAATCGGGATACGCCTTTAATACCTGGCTCCACTGTTCACGCTGATAATGTGCCTGCATAATGCGCAGCCACACATCTTCACTTTGATCCGCCTTTTCTTTGGGGATCGCGCGAGCCAACGGGTAGTAATATTGCAGCGCCGACGCATACTGGCCATCGATCAGCAATAAATCGGCTAACATGCGCTTGGTTTGCCACGCTTGTGCATCTTGCAGCTGCTCACTGTCCACCGCACGCTGAATATGCACAATGGCTTGGTCATTATTGCCATATTGCCAATAAAACACCCCTAATGAGCGATCCACAAACGCTTTGTCATACGCCCGACTGACACTCAAATTATCGAGCAGCGCAATGGCTTCACCCAGTTTTGCATCTTGCTCAAGGGTTTGTGCTTTTTCAATCGCGCGTGCCACCGATGGCGAAAGCTGCGCGGCAGCAGGCACCGACATCAATAGCAACGCGCCAATAAATAGTCTTTTCCACATCAGCGTAAATTAAACTCCAATTTGACCTGTTGCCCGGGTTGCGCCACCGCATTACCGTCGACCACTTTCGGCTCGTATTTCCACTTCCGTAGGGCACGTAATGCCTCACGTTCAAACACACGCGGTGGATTGGCATCGACCACTGTTAAATCTTGCGGGCGACCCGATGGAGCAATGGTAAAACGCACCACCACATAGCCTTCTAAGTTTCGGCGCATCGCACGCGGCGGGTAATTGGGCTCCACCCGGAACAATGGCATCGCTTGTTGGTTATTGGGGCCGGTATTCAGATTTAGCTCACCCAATGAAGGCGCTTGTACCATCACCCCTTGGATCCCACTTTGCAGATCCAAATTAGGCATATCAGGCTGTGGTGATGAGGTAGACTGCGATTGCGTCTGCGTCACCGGCGTGGGTGTGTCAGGCACTTCGGGCGGTTTAGGCCGCTCTGGCACAGTCCGCTGGCGACGCTGCACCTCGGTATCCGGCTCTTGCATAAAAATATCGATGCGCGTTGACGACGATGTTTCCTGCGGACGTTGACTGCTATGACCTACCATCAATGCCATCAACATAAAAAGCCCTAAGGTAAACACCAACGCCACCGGCATTGAAATCAACCATCGCTTCATTGCGGTGACTCCGTTGCCAACGCAATACTGCCAATACCCGCCCCTTTTGCCGCATCCATCACCTTGACGACCGTGCCATTGTACGCCAGTTCATCAGCCTGAATCACCAAAGACGCATCCGGTTTATCCAGCAATAAGTGCTCTAGCGTGGCTTCAACACGCTCAACATCCACGAGACGTTTATCGATATAGATCTCGTTAGAGGCCGTCACCGCAATAAATATACCGGCCTCTTTCTGGCTGGTGGCGTGACTCGCTTCTGGACGGTTCACTTCAACGCCTGACTCGCGCACAAATGAGCTGGTGACAATAAAAAAGATCAACATGATGAACACAATGTCCAACATGGAGGTTAAATCAACTTGCGCTTCTTCGCGCTGTTTTTGGGCTCGAATCAATCGCATTACTGACTCCGAAGCGCCTGCTCGAGCGCAATTTCGCGGCGCTGACAGGCTTTAACTAAACGAGCATGGGCAAACATCCCAGCTAAGGCCGCAACCATTCCCGCCATGGTGGGTAAGGTTGCCATGGAGATCCCTGATGCCATCAAACGTGGGTCGCTAGTGCCTTGACTTGCCATCACATCAAACACAGAGATCATACCGGTCACCGTGCCAAGCAATCCGAGCATCGGGCAAATCGCCACCAAGGCTTTAATAAATCCTAAATAGCGCCCCAACTCATGCTGGGCTTGAAACAAGACCCCTTGACGAATGGCTCGGGCATACCAAGAGCGCTGATCGGCGCGCGCCTGCCAAGCACGCACCCATGCATCACGTTGTGCGGGAAAGCGAGAGAACAAATACAACAGCCGTTCAATCACCAACAACCAACACACAAACACGACCGCCCCGAGCCACCACAACACCGGGCCACCTTCCGCCATAAAGTGGCGCAAGGTGCTCCCCAAGTCTTGCTGATTCAGCTGTGAGAATAACTCGACGTCTATCATGCCGTTGGTCCGATTGCCGCCTGATTGTCTGTGGTTTCCGCTTGCTCGGCGACTAAACTAATGCTTTGTTTTTCGAGCATGCCGCGAATATGGTCCGCCTGCCCGCTGAGAATATTATGCGCCAACAGCAAGGGAATCGCCGCAATCAGACCCAATACCGTGGTCACCAGGGCCATTGAGATCCCATCGGCCATGACTTTCGGATCACCATTACCAAACTGGGTGATCACCTGGAAGGTTTCGATCATCCCTGTCACCGTCCCCAACAGGCCTAGCATAGGGGCAAGCGCCGCCAAGAGTTTGAGCATCGACAGGCCTTTTTCACAGCCGTGCTGCTCATCGACCACCGCTTCAAGTAAGCGTAACTCGAGCGATTCGACATCACGCTGGGGCGCATCGTGATAGACCTTAAGCACACGGCCAAGCGGGTTATCTTCGGGGGTGTCTGGGTGCTTCAATTGGCGATGCATTTTGGCATGAATCGACAGCAACACTGCCCCGCGGTATAGCGCAATGAGCAAGCCGACGGCCAACAAGGTGGCAATCACTTTGGCAACAAAGCCGCCTTGTGCGAAGCGATCGCCCAGGCTCGGCGCATTTTCTAGCTGGCCGAGCAACGTGCCACGGGCCGGATCAATCAGTACCGTCTCACCCACTGAAGACACCGCTTGCTCAAGGGTTGACGTGGTTAACGTATTGTCCGGTTGGGCGCGATACGGCACGGCGACTTGGCGATCGGCTTGCCAATTTAGGTAACCTTGATCATTCACTAAGCCGACGTTGCCCACACGCACCACCGCTTGCTCCGATGCCACACCTTGCGCATTCACTACCGGTAACGACACGGTTTGCAGCTCACCGCTGGTTTGCATTTGGGTCAGCATCCCTTGCCATAGAGCATTGAGCTGCTTGAGTGATGGCAATGTATCGGCTGCGACAATATCCGAGACGGTTTGATTAAATGCCGGCTGAGTGATCGCCACATAGCTGGACACGCCATCGGTTTGAATGGTTTTACTCGCTTGGCGCACCACGCCAAATAGCTCACCTAAACTGCCCGACTCTAAGCGAAGTTTGTCTTCCAACGACGCCAATTGCTGCTCGTTGTCACTAAAAGTATCACTGAGTTTTTCGGTTTCCGTCTCCAGCGCATTCCGGGTTGCCTTGAGCTCATCACGCTTTTGGCGCAGCTCTCGTTCCGTCATCGCAAATTGTGCTTCACGCGCTTGGTTGTGCTCACGTGCCTGCTGCTGAGCTTGCTCAGTTTGTCCGACCAAATCATCAGCGTGAGTCAAAGGGGCAACCGCGACCAAACAGGCGGCGGCAATCAGGGTTTTCCAGCTCATGATTTCACCCCTTGGTTGGCACTTAATGGCAACGATAACAACGACGGGGCCACTTGTTTTTGTGCCACCGCAAAGGCCTTATCCACCGCTTCACCGGCGCTAGCATCTAGCTCGACCCAGGTTTCATCGCGGGTGCTCCACACCCAATGCTGCTGACCATCGAGGCGACGCGCCACCAGCGACACACGGCCCAGATGCAAGACATCCACTTGATGATCGCGGCCGTTAAGCACAATGGTATCTTGGTAGGCATCGAGTTTGCTGCCGTAATCACGCTCTATCTGATATGCCTCAAGAATACGACGGAATTTTTCTGAGTCCGCCACATCGGCGCGGCCCATCATCGCCTTCAGTTTTTCAACACGTGCTTGGCGTTGATCGGCTTTGAGCGGAATGTCGTTAGCAAGCCACTGCTCAAGCCCTCCGAGCATGCGATACATCAACGGCACAATGCCTTGACGCGTCTCTTTGATCTCGGTGATTTGATCGCGCAGGCTTTGTGCTTCTGCCTGTTGGTTGCTGACTAAGTTTTGTAAGTGATCACGGTAGATTTCGAGGTTACTGATTTGCGCCTGGATTTGTTCAATTTCTTGGCGCATGGCTAAACTGCTGTCCGCGCGGCGGTTAATACGAGATTGCGACTGAGCCGCTTCTTGGGTGGTGTTACCCTCGATGGCTTGCGCCTGTTCGAGCTGATCCGCACTAGCAACGGGCGTCAGCGCCAAACAAGCGGCCACTCCCCAAGCAAGGCGAAAAGAAGACGATTTTATCATGGTGATATCTGCAAACATGCTTAATGACAGGGCTTTCGCCCCAAACAAAAGTGAGAATAGTTTCTATTTGCGTGTAATGTACCGAGTTTGGCGGAAAAGATCTAGCCTAGCAGTAAAGGAGCTCGGAGAATATTGCGGCTTATCCGTAAATGACAACGTATATCTATTGACTATATACAAAAACCATTTAGAGTGTATATTAAATAGATACACAGGATGGTGTTATGGCTACAAAAACAGCGCCAATCAACATGCGGGTACAGCCATCGGTAAGAGACATTATCGATGCTGCGGCAAGTTTGAAAAAAGTCGATAGAACCGTATTCATTCAGCAAGCAGCGCTTAATGAAGCGCATAGCATACTGGCCGAACAACGGGATTTTGTCCTTGAAGCAAAGGCGTTTGAAGCTTTCGACAACGAACTTCGTGCAGAGCCGCGAGCGCTTGAAGGCGTGAAGGATCTGTTCAATAGGAAAGCGCCTTGGGAATAAGTGCCCCCACACTACTGACTGATGAGCACCAGATTAATGCCTTTCAATGTGGCATTGAAGCACTCGATACATGGTTAAGAAAACAGGCGTTAAAGAGCCAAAAGCGCGGAACCGCGAGAGTGTATGTTGCCAATGACACAGCAGCCCACCAAGTGATTGGGTACTATGCCATTGCCATGGGTTCAGTATCGAGAGAGCACGCATTTAGCTCACTACGGAGAAATAGCCCTGACCCGATTCCTATGGTGATTTTAGCAAGGCTTGGGGTGGATAACGCCTATCAAGGTCAAGGCATTGCAGCCGGTCTTTTAAAAGATTGTATCATTCGCTCAATACAAGCAATGAACGCTGTTGGTGGCGCGGGCATTTTAGTTCATGCCATTGATACCAGTGCGCAAACGTTCTACAAAAAATTTGGCTTCAAAGAGTCAACGTTTGACCCTTTAGTACTCATGGCACGCATCTGTGATATCGAAAAATCATTGTCCATAGACTGAGGTGATGACTCGCTGCCATGATTCAAACTCCTTATGCATTGTCACGCCAGAGAGTAGGAACGAGTGATCAATACGCTGTTTTTTCCGAGGTGTTTTCTCTCGTTCCCACGCTCCTGCGTGGGAATGCATACCTCGCTACCACTCACGACAAACCGCCAGCAGCCCCGACGCGCCCTCGTAATCTCTGGCACTCGAATAACGCCAGTGAGCTGCTTCATCAACATAGCCCATCGATGTTGCCATTGGCGTAGATGACACAAGCCCTGGTACTATGTCAACAATAATGCACTATCCCGCCTGGGCGCCTGCCACGATCGACGTCAATATTTGGCTTCGATGCCGGATGGCACCACGGCTATCCGCGCGTGTGATTCTTTATTCAACGCACTTCACAGTTTAGCCAGCGCTAACCCAAGAGTGACAACAAATCTATCCATAAGTCTGGTCTATTCAGTAGAATACACCTCCATGATTTTTGACTGGCGGACAATTCGGTGGGTTACAAAATAGTTCGACTGACCGAACTCATGACGTATGGATTTGGGTAACCGTTCAGCACTTACCGCTAGAGCTAATCAATCTGGCAGTGGCCGGCGGATCGGTTGGTTGGTTGGTTGGTTGGTTGCAGTCACAGTGCGCATGCCGTAATCAATATCGAAGACACTTATGTATCCGAGCAGGTAAAACCTGACCGTTCGAATGAGTCGCCACCACTATCCTGATACCAGGGGCAATGAGATAACTGGCGCAATCCGATCACTTAGAGTAAAAATAAGAAGAGAGAAAAAAGGCAGGATCAGGTAATCGGAATAAACCGAAATGAGAGATCGCAATCACCAAAATACGCAATATGAAGGGCTTATTGGTTAAGATGAACTTTATAACATTTAAACAACTTATCAAACAAGTTCACGTAGGAAAACAACTTCCCGACTCGGTATACCTGCACCGAGATGCAATGAGTGAACTTCCTCCCGCTCTAAAAAAATTCGTACCGGCAGTTGCTCAAGCAGTAAACTTACCGGACAACCAATGGAATCTAATTAAGCTGTATAAAAAGGAATTCCGTTTATCGTTACTGCACTACCCAACCTTTTATACTGATTCCTATCCAGCGTTAGAGCAGAGCCTAAATGTAGATCTGAGCAAGCTGAGCCATAAAGTGACTTGTTACCGCTCTTCAGAAAATCCACCGATCCTTCATCGAAAAGAAACGATGATTCTACCGAGCAGTGATCATTTTGAGCTCTTTACCGCGCTGACTAATGAAGGCGAGGAGGCGGGCCTATACGAGAACCCCCGCACTATTGGCTTCAAACAGTCGTGGTTAAACCTGATCAAAAAAAAAGGATACCGATTAGTCGATGGGAGGTTACTGAAAAACGATCTGGATACATCGCGTGATACTCCACAAGAGCCCGGGATAGATCGCTACAAAACCGCCATTGTACGTCATGAGCTATCAGGACCAATGAAGACATTGGCTAAACAAGGTTACCTAGATGGACGGTTTTCTATTTTCGACTACGGGTGTGGCCGAGGAGATGACCTAAGAGAGCTTGAAGCGCATGGGCTCGATGTGTTGGGCTGGGACCCGGTTTTCTCGCCTGATAACGATAAAGTTAATTCAGACATTGTGAACTTGGGGTTTGTCCTAAATGTTATCGAAGACCAAGATGAGCGCCTTGAAGCACTATTGAGCGCTTGGGAGTTCGCAAACAAAGTACTGGTAGTTTCTATCATGCTGGCTAATGATTCGTACATCGCGCAGTTCCAGCCCTATAAGGATGGGGTGATTACGTCGAGAAACACATTCCAAAAATACTACGCACAGTCAGAATTCAAAGGATACCTAGAACGTTCTTTGCAAGAAGATGCTATTGCTGTTGCACCGGGCATCTTCTACGTATTCAAAGATAAGCTAGAAGAACAACGTTACCTCCAAAGTAAGGTAAGCGGTTAATAAACCCCACATACCCATAAGACACGGGCTTTGCCATAGTACCTTTTTGAGCGGAGGTACCATGAAACAAGCACAAAAACGCGC
>NZ_MUFR01000033.1:0-42266 GCF_001996185.1 Salinivibrio costicola subsp. alcaliphilus | reverse complement strand
AGAGCTACCTCAGCGAGAAGAGAGCTGTGATGTCAGCGATTTATTGCCCTATAACAAAGCGCCCATTCAATCACCAGGCGGGTAGAAATACCCGCTTACCATCTGCGGTCCGAATGGGGACCCCGATTGCTTTATTGCTACTCCTCGCGGCAGGTTATCACCCTTTGGTCACCTCACTCGCCCCCTATTACAACCTCATCTATGCTGCCCCCTATTTTCTTTTGCTCACTGCGCTGCTTTTAAGCCATCTGTTCAAAAGCGCACGCGTGGGTATGATGGTCATTATCTTATTAGTGGGATACACGATTATCCTAACGCGACTTCAATCCCCGCTTGAGCAAGGGACGACTTATCTTGAGTACTTGCTTTTAGCAGTCGCGCTGCCCATTAATTTGCTCTATATGATCATCGTACGCGACCAAAAGCTCACCTCTCGGTTTGGGGTGTTCTTTTTTCTCGCTATAGGTATGGAAATCGGGTGGTGTGCGCTGCTGGTGCAGCAATTCGGCGAGTTATCTTCCTATTTTCAGCAGCATCCTATTTTAGTCAGGGCGGCATCGGTTAGCCCCATGCCCGTGCTGCTGATTGTGCTGCTCTCTATTTTAATTTGTATCAGTACTCTTCGCCTTTTGCGCAAAAATAGTATTGAAGATCATGCGGCTTTCATTAGCGTATTATGCAGCACGATTACCTTGGTGTTTTTTAATGTGCCGTTTATATCGTCACTCGTATTTTCGCTCGCAGGCCTGCTGTTGGTTGCCAACCAAGTATCATTCAGCCATCAATTAGCGTTCGTCGACGGGCTCACCGAAATTGCGGGACGACGCGCACTTGAAGATGAACTAAAACACCTTGGTCGTCGCTACACTTTAGCCATGCTCGATGTTGACCACTTCAAGCAATTTAACGACACCTATGGCCACGAAATCGGTGACGATGTACTTAAGCTTGTGGCTAAGCAAATGGCGTGCTGTGAGGGAGGCGCCAGTGCTTTTCGTTATGGCGGCGAAGAATTCACCTTATTGTTCAAAGGCAAAACCACTGAGCACTGTTTACCTTTTCTCGACGCATTACGCGAAGATATTGCTCACTATCCGTTAGTGCTACGCGATCAATCTCGCCCTCATGATGACAAACAAGGCCGACAAAAACGCGGGCGAGCGAGCAATAAAAAGCCCGTTAACATTACCGTGAGTATCGGATATGCCGATGCCTCGCAGGCAGATACGCCCGAAGACGTTTTGCAATTAGCGGATAAGGCGTTATACAAGGCCAAAGAGGCAGGGCGGAATTGTATTAAGGGCAGTGCGTGAAACCACTTTTATTGATCAGCGTTGTCAGTGTATTGTTTACCGGCTGCGCAACCCAGCATGATTCGCCTGCGGTGTCGCCTTTGCCGTCGTCAACCGACAACGTCAGCGATCAAGCCTTAACCCATACGCTGAACCAAGTGTTTAATCAGTGGCAAGGCACCCCTTATCGGTGGGGAGGCACCTCACGCCAAGGCATCGATTGCTCAGCGTATACGCAACGCGTCTATCAAGAAGCGCTCGCCACGCCACTACCGCGCACCACCCATGGCCAAGCAAAAACCGGCTATGCCATTGACTATCAATCCGCACGACAAGGCGACCTGGTGTTCTTTCATATCCGCCCAGGCTTGCGTCATGTTGGTGTTTACCTTGGTGAGCAGCGATTTATGCATGCGTCAGCTTCCAAGGGTGTGACAGTGTCACGAATTGATAATCCTTACTGGCAAGCGCGATTCTGGCAATTCCGCCGTTACTTCTGAGTGTGCGCTTTTACCGAATCGGCCAGTTCGCAACAGGGTTGATACCGCGGACACGTGACGACATGATCATTGACCATGCCCAGCGCTTGCATCAACGAATAACAAATGGTTTCTCCCACAAACTTAAATCCACGCTTTTTCAAAAAGCGACTCATGGCACGGGACTCGTCCGTCGCAGTAGCCACATCGGCATCTGATTGATGCTGGTTCACAATCGGTACACCGTCAGTGAACTGCCAAAGTGCCTTAGCCAATGATCCGTACTGTTCCACCAGCGTTACTGCAGCCTTGGCATTGGTAAACACAGAGGCCACCTTCAGTCGATTACGGACAATCTCATGGTTAGCCATGATCTCAGCAATATTTGGTTCAGCCACCGCGGCAAGCTGATAAAAATCGAAGCGATAGAAAGCGTCACGATAAGCCTGCCGTTTTTCCAGTATTAGCCGCCAATTTAATCCTGCTTGCGCGCCCTCTAAACAAATGAACTCAAAGATCGCTTGATCATCAAATGTCGGTACGCCCCACTCGGTATCGTGATACACACGTTCAGATTCACTGTGCTGCGCCCATTGGCAAATTTTCATCTTTTTTCCCTTCTTCAAACACGACATCGGGTGTCAATTTTGTTGCTTATGGCACGAAATCAGCGAGTTAACTGGGTAAATGCTATCGTTATGTGCAATATGACGCTATCTTTGATCGCGATAAGTGCATGAAACGTAATAGAACCGTTAATCCTTGTTATTGATGCCATCCATACATAAATGCAAAGGAACACGCGTGACAACAAAGCATATATTGATTACCGGCGCCGGACAGCGCATTGGCTACGCACTCGCCTGCCACTTTCTCAATCAGGGTCACCAGGTAACGTTATCTTATCGTACCGAGCGCCCTCAAGTGGCCGATTTAAGAGCGCGGGGCGCGCGTTGTTTGCACGCAGACTTCTCAACGGATGAGGGCGTTTATTCCTTCATTGACCACATTGATGCTTTAAATCCCACTTTCGATACATTGATCCACAATGCGTCATCTTGGGACAGTGAGAAACACAGCCAAGATATTGCATCGCTGTTTGATAACATGATGCAAATCCATGCAAAAACACCTTATCTCATCAATATGGCCGCGCCCCGCTGGATGCAACAGGGTGATATTATTCATCTCACCGATTATGTCGCGCAAAAAGGCAGTGCCAAACACACCGCTTATGCCACCAGCAAAGCTGCGCTCGAAAATCTTACCCTCTCGTTTGCACAGAAAATGGCACCATCAATCAAAGTGAACAGTATTTCACCAGCATTAATCATGTTTAATGATGGCGATGATGAAGCCTATCGAGAAAAAGCACGCCGTAAGTCACTATTAAGATCGGTCCCCGGTGAGCAAGAAGTGGTGAATGCATGCGAATTTATCCTTGCGAGTCAACATATGACTGGCCAATCCATCAAACTTGATGGCGGCCGCCATCTTATCTAACTTTCGTGACCAGGAAACGACTATGAACGACGCTGTGATTAAAATAACCAACCTGCGCCTACGTACTTACATTGGGTTTAATCCTGACGAGCAGGAGAAAAAACAAGACGTAGTCATCAATGTCGAGATTCATTATCCAGGCCACAAGGCGTGTGAAGAAGACAACGTTGATGATGCACTCAATTACAAAGATATAACCAAAGCGATTATTGACTATGTTGAGAACGGACGTTTTCTCTTACTCGAAAAGCTGGTTGCGGGTGTTTTAGAGATTACACGTGATCATCACTGGGTGCGCTACGCACAAGTGACCATTGATAAGCCGCATGCACTCAGATTTGCCGACTCTGTCTCATTAAGCCTAAGCTGGACCGCTAACGAGTCGTAACACCGCACAGAGTTCGTTAGAATTATTCGAACATCATGTTCAAGGTGAACAGCTTCTATATTGCCGTTCACCTTATATACTGTGTTGGATTAGTAATTGGGAGCGGGAACAAATGACACCGAAAAATAGCTACGATCGCGTTATGCGTACGCTACACTGGCTATCGAGTCTCGTTATCGTTGGCCTTTTCGCTGTCGGATTGTGGATGGTCGACTTGAGCTACTACAGTAGTTGGTATCAAACTGCGCCACACTGGCACAAATCGATAGGCATATTACTGGCGATAACGACTGTTGGTCGACTTGTGTGGAAAGCAACACACACTATGCCCACCGTTGAAGGTAAGGCTTGGGAACGTAAAGCGGCAACAGCAGGCCATCATACTATTTACCTGCTCCTTGCCACACTGTTTGTCTCTGGATACTTGATCTCAACCTCAGACGGACGCGGGATTGAAGTATTCACCTGGTTTACCGTGCCGAGCGCAGGGGAGCTGTTTCCCAATCAATCAGACATTGCTGGCGATATACACTACTACGTCGCCATCACCTTGATTGTGTTAGCAGCAGGCCATGCCATTATGGCACTTAAACACCATTTTAAAGATAAAGACAATACGTTACGGAAGATGATCGGAGGAAACCCGAAATGAAAAAACTCATGTTAGCCATGGGAATGAGCGCCGCAACACTCTTATCTGGGCCTGCACTGGCAGACACTTATATGATTGACACCAAAGGCGCACATGCCTCGGTCAACTTCAAAGTGCCACACCTAGGTTACAGCTTTACCAAAGGTCGTTTTAATACGTTTGACGGCCAATTTGAATTCGACCCAGATAACATTGGCGCATCAAGTGTGTCGGTGACGATTGATACAACCAGTATTGATTCTAACCATGCTGAGCGTGATAAGCACATTCGTAGCGGTGACTTCTTGGATGTAGGCGAATATGGCCAAGCGTCCTTTGAAAGCACCAACGTAACCGACAACGGCGACGGCTCGATGACCATTACAGGCGATCTCACTTTGCATGGCCAAACTAAGCCAATTGAAATCGACGCTGAACTCGTCGGTCACGGTGAAGATCCTTGGGGCAACTACCGCGCTGGCTTTATGGGTAACACCCGCCTGGAGCTAGAAGACTTTGGTATTCCCACTATGGGCCCTGCCACATACGTTGATATGGAGCTGCACGTAGAAGGCATTCGCCAGTAACTTGCTAGACTCAGTAAACTAAAAAAGCCTTGGCCACATGCCAAGGCTTTTTTGTCGCATCAACACTGAAACCTTTTCGTCATAGTCTCTAGTTACGATGGCGGCAATAATACAGAAAAATTAGTTTAGCTATGACATTACCTATTAACATTGCATTCTTCGACTTAGACGAAACCCTGGTCGCTACCGACACCAAACAAGCGTGGCTGGAATACCTTTGCCAGTGCAATCTCGCCCCGCAAAACGTGGTCGAGCAAGAGAAGCGGGCGTATTTGGATTTTAAAAAAGGCCGCATCAACCTTGAGCAATATATGCAAGTGCAGCTGATCCCGGTCAAAGGAAAATCGATTCAAACCGTGGCTGCTTGGGCCACCGACTTTATCGATCAGCACGTCGCTCCCGTGGTGGTACCACAAGCATTAGCGCGTATCGAGTGGCATCGCAACCGCGGCGATCACTGTGTGTTAGTTTCCAACACCGCCGCCCACCTAGCGCGTCCGATTGGCAAACTGCTCAAACTCGATACCGTGATTGCGATTGAGCTTGAAACATTAAATGGCGTATATACGGGCAGCATATCGCATTGCGTGCGTGATTATCGTGGCAAGCACGACTACATGCAGGCATGGCTATCTGACCGTCATGACACTGTCGGCCACACATATGGTTACAGTGACTCGCACTGGGATGTCCCCTTGCTTGAGCAAGTCGACAGCGCCTTTGCCGTCAATCCCGACCCGCACTTAAGCCTGCACGCGCAGAAGAAAGATTGGACCATTATGGAATGGGCGCGCTACGACACCATTCGTGATTAGTAAAAGATCACAGGAAACGTGACGACAGGGCGCCTCGTGTGCCCTTTTTACCAACACCCACTTGAGAATGATTATCATAACCGTTATCTTTAAAGTATGATCGGCTGGCGATATCGCGCCGTAGTCACATGCATAATGAACGAGATTAACGCTTATGAGAAAACACCTGCTAATTATTGCGGCGCTCTTGCTCTCTCCGATGGCGCACGCCGACCAATTAAAACACGCGGACAAGTTAAAAGTGGTGACCAGCTTTACCATTCTCGCGGATATGGCTGCCAACGTAGCGGGCGAGCATGCCGAGGTGGTCTCTCTCACTAAACCCGGCGCGGAGATCCACAATTACCAACCCACTCCAGGAGATATTCTGCGCGCGCAAGATGCGGATGTGGTGATGTGGAACGGATTAGGCTTAGAGCGCTGGTTCGAGCGTTTTTTCCAGCACATTGATAAGGTACCGAATGTGATCTTATCTGAGGGAGTGGCGCCAATTGTGATTGCCTCGGGCCCGTATCGTGGCAAACCCAACCCGCACGCGTGGATGTCTCCTTCTGATGCAATGCAATACGTTGATAACATTGCGCAAGCCCTGATTAAATACGACCCTGCCAATCAAGCTCATTATCAAGCCAATGCCAAGGCCTACAAGGCAAAAATTCAAGCTGTGTTCGCGCGTGCGCAAGACGCGCTATCCGCTGTCCCCGAATCCCAGCGTTGGCTAGTAAGCAGTGAAGGCGCTTTTTCCTATCTGGCGCGAGATTTGAACCTCAACGAAGCCTATTTATGGCCGATTAACGCTGAGCGTCAGGGCACACCACAACAAGTTCGCGCGCTGATTGATACCGTACGAGAACACCAAGTGCGTGCCGTGTTCTCCGAAAGCACCGTGTCTGATGCGCCCGCCAAACAAGTCGCCGCCGAAACCGACGCGCGCTATGGCGGCATTTTATATGTCGATTCGCTCAGTCAAGCTGACGGACCGGTGCCTGATTATCTATCCTTACTGACAGTGACCACAGAAACCGTGTTAGCGGGGTTGCGCCATGACGCACTATGATTTAACCGATGGCACGCCCAGTGTGTTAGATGTCAACGAGGTGCGTGTCGTCTATCGAAACGGCCTGTGTGCCCTTGAGCACGCCAGCTTCTCGCTGCCAGCGCAAACCATCACTGCCTTGGTGGGTGCCAATGGCAGCGGCAAATCCACCTTGTTTAAAGCGATCATGGGGTTTGTGAATCCCGGCAGTGGCAGCATTGCGGTGAACGGCACTCCCATTAAGCAAGCGCAAAAAGCAGGCTTGGTCGCTTATGTGCCTCAATCCGAAGAAATCGATTGGTCGTTCCCGGTGTTAGTGGAAGACGTGGTGATGATGGGCCGCTACGGCAAGATGTCATTTATGCGTCGCCCCAAAGCGGCGGATCATCAAGCGGTGGATGAGGCCTTAGCCCGCGTTGGTATGACAGCCTTTCGCCAGCGTCAAATTGGTGAACTGTCCGGCGGACAGAAAAAGCGCGTCTTTCTTGCCCGCGCGCTGGCTCAGCACAGCCCGCTGATTTTACTGGATGAGCCCTTTACTGGCGTAGATGTCACCAGTGAAGAGTCGATTATGCGTTTGTTGCTCGAGCTCAAAGACGAAGGCAAAACCATTTTAATTGCCACCCATAACCTTGGCACCGTGCCCGACTTTTGCGATCGCACCGTGCTGGTCAATCGCGCGGTGGTGGCAGGCGGGCATACCGAACATGTGTTTACCACCGAGAACCTGAGTGCCATTTTTGGTGGCAAACTGCGCCAGTATGTGATGCCCAGTGAGAAACTCCACCAAGACGCCGATCCGCGCGAGCTGTCAGTCATTTCCGACGATGAACGACCCTTGGTGGTGTATGGCAAGCGCGAACAAAGCGCGCAGGAGCGGCGCGAATGAGCTTACTCGATCCTCTCGCCTATCAATACATGCAAAAAGCATTGCTGGTCACCACCTTGATTGGCGGCGTGTGCGGCTTGCTCTCGGCTTTTTTGATGCTCAAAGGTTGGTCGCTGATGGGTGATGCCCTCTCCCATGCGATTGTACCGGGCGTTGCCGGCGCTTATATGCTGGGCTTGCCCTTTTCACTCGGCGCCTTTGTTGCCGGCGGTATGGCCGCGAGTGTGATGCTGTTTTTGCACCAACGTAGCCAGATAAAACAAGATGCGATCATCGGTTTAATCTTCTCGAGCTTTTTCGCCTTCGGCCTCTTTTTGGTCTCGATTTCGCCCGTCGCGGTCGATATTCAACAAATTATGCTGGGCAACTTGCTCGCCATTGCCCCGCTCGATGCGATGCAAATGCTGATCATTGCCTTGGTGAGCCTCACCGTGCTGGCAGTGAAATGGCGTGATTTTATGCTGACCTTTTTCGATGAAAGCCACGCCCGCTGCATTGGTTTACCTGTGGTGGGGCTCAAAGTGCTGTTTTTTGCGCTGCTCAGTGCTTGCACCATGGCGGCACTTAAAAGTGTCGGTGCCTTTTTGGTGATTTGCTTGGTGATCGCCCCCGGTGCCACCGCCTATTTATTGAGTGATCGCTTTGGGCCCGTGTTGGTACTGAGTGGTGTCATCGGCACATTCACCTCACTGTTTGGGGTGTACATCAGCTATTTCGCCAACCTTAACGCGGGCGCACTGATTGTGCTGGCCCAAGTGGGACTCTTCTTAGCTGCCTTTGTGTTCGGCCCAAAACACGGGATCCTTGCGCGGCGCGCCAAACGTCAGGAGGCACTGCAATGAATCCGTATCAACTGACTTTTATGCAAGATGCGCTGCTAATGGCCGTCTTGGTGGCGCTGCCTTGTGCGCTGCTTTCTTGCTATTTAGTATTAAAAGGCTGGTCGTTAATTGGCGATGCCGTGGCTCACGCGGTGCTGCCGGGATTGGTGTTGGCAAACTTGTTTGGCCTGCCGCTGATTGTTGGCGCTTTTGCCGCGGGCTCCGCATGCGCCACCAGTGTGCATTGGCTCAAACAAAATAGCCGTGTGAAAGAAGACACCTTACTGGGGATTGTGTTTTCTGGCTTTTTCGCGCTGGGGCTGATTTTGCAAGGCCAATTCCCGTCTGATTTGCACCTTGATCATATTCTATTTGGCAACCTGTTGGGGATTAACCACCAACAGCTGCTCACCGCCGCCATCACTGGCTTAGTCGTGCTTGCGCTGGTGCTGCTTAAAGGGCGAGATTTAATGCTGCTCTCGTTCGACCCCGCACAAGCCAGCGTGCTCGGGCTACCAGTGCAAAAGCTTCACTGGCTCTTACTCTCGGTAATGATTGCCACCATTGTGGCGGGCTTACATGCAGTGGGGATTATCTTAGTGGTGGCGATGTTGATTGCACCGGGCGTCACCGCCTTTATGCTCAGCAAGCAATTTAGCCGCATGTTATGGATTGCCTGTGCAATTGCTTTAGTCACCGCCGTGGGCGGCGTCACTCTGTCGTTTTACCTCGACAGTGCACCAGGCCCGACCATTGTATTGCTACTCACAGGCTGTTTTGTGGTGACCTTTGCATGGCAACAATATCAAATCCACCGCAACCAAAAGCGCCCGCAACCGACGCGCCAAACCACAAAAGCAACGCGCTCTGCCACCACCCATTCAGCGCAATCGCACTGATCGGCATCGACGGGCACAGCCGCATCCCAACCAGAGCAGTGCGCGAGATAGAGCTCGCGCACATTGCTCGTCGAATAGGTTTTATCGCCCATAGCCGTCATCTTGCCTTCACGCACGTCAAATTTCAGCCTAGTGGTATGCTTCGTAAGTGCTCTTCGATGGCCTTAATCATCGACTTAGTAAGTGGTAAATGCGCTTTTTCTTTCGCCCATACTTCATGGAAGCCTGCTACAGTTTGCTTTGCGGTATCTAACACCAATTTTTCTGGCAACATGGCTTTAGCAGCTAAGTGTGATAGCTCATCCAGCGTAAAATCACTGAATTTCTCGCTACGGCTAACCTTAAGCGACGCACTATCATCGGGGATATAAGGAATGGTCGAGACAAAGTCATAAGCAGGTGCAATCGATGCTGTGCGCCTATCTTTATAGATCACAGACCAATTCTTCAAATGCATATCGGCATTTCCAATGAGAGTATTGAACACCAATCGGCGAGTAAATTCTGCAATGTCTTCGTCTTGCCCTTCAACACCGATAACCTGAGCAATATTCCGCATACTGGCTTTTTTGTATTTATCTTGAGGATAAACGCCGAACACTTGCGCAAAGTCCTCAATGTGCACAGTTTGACCATCTGCACGATCAAAACGCTTGATCACAAACGCACTGTCACCAAATTTGCCAATGCCATTTGGGATATTAGCAATCCGATTAATAGGGAGTAACTGCGTTTCTGGCACGTCCATTCCCAACATTCGAGCCAGTTCCATCATTGAATATTCATTTTCTGGCACAGCTTCAAATCGAGACGACGGCAATTTTACAATCCAAGAGCCACCTTGACCGGTCGCTGGGATCGTCAAACCGCCATTTGCCTGCTGCACAGCTGAATACAGGCCGCGATTCGTCATGAATGTACGAATCCATAAAGGCAAAAAGTGTTCTATCATTGCCCACGTTGGTGATCGTTGCGATGGGCTCACCGTAGAGCAACACGTTGAGCGTAGAGACATGATTAGTCATCGTCGTCTTCCTCTAACTGATAAGCGGGCGACATTGCCTCACCTTCATCGCTGATCCCTTGGCTACTTCGAATGATCGACTTAATGGCAGGTACAGATTTTTTTGGTGCAACAAATAACTCTAGGTCGAGTGCACGGGCAAGTGCAATCAAACTGGATACTCTTAAATCAACACCGCCAGACTCGATTTTCGAAATATGGCTTTGAGGCACACCCGAACGAGCACTTAACTCTCTCTGGCTAAAACCTTTACGTACCCGAGCGTCTCGAAGGCTTTTTAGTATCTGCTCTGTTACATAGCTCATTTCGAGACACCTTAATGCATCGCTGAAGAAAAATTATACATTAAACTATATCACATCAACTAAAAGAACATAAATACGATTAGCTATTACATATCAAAACCCATAAGTTGATATATAATTACATATAACAAGACAGAGGTTTTTTCTCGTTTCCACGCTACCGCGTGGGAAAGAGTTAATAAACATGGCTTATCTAACACTTTGGACAATAGCGCACGAAAACCAAAACAGCCCTTGATAGACTAATCCCAAATCTGCCAACTCAATGGCGTGTTAGATGCCGACAACTGACTGGCGGTCGCATGGCAAACACGGGATGGTTAACCTGTTTATCGGCCAGATACACGCAAAAGCGTGCGCGTTTATCTGTGAAATATGCACACTATCCCAAAATGGATAATTAAAAGTGTCGATTAGTCAATCGGTTACAGCTTAACGCTTGGGGATAGTGTGAATACCTGAGTAAAGATATACGGCGTGCACACTTTCACGGAAAGAGATATTCATGATAAGCTATAAACCTATATATTTCAGTTGTTTATATGAATGATAGTGCGTATAACGGTTTTGGAAATCGCGTATGCGCAATATACGATGTTATAACACAGGAACAACTCCAACTCCTTGCTCAAAACGGTTAACTGAACTATAATTTGTACGTTATTTTGTACCATTTTTGGAGTTCAATATGAGTCGTATTCATTTCGATCAAGATATTCAGCCGTTATCTGAATTTCGTGCAGGTGTAGCTTCTTACATCAAACAAATCAATGAGACTCGCCGTCCATTGGTCATCACACAGCATGGCAAAGGTGTAGCTGTTGTTCTCGATGTTGCAGAGTATGAAGCAATGCAAGAGAAGATCGAGTTACTGGAAGAAATGCGTACAGCTGAAGCTCAATTAGCTTCAGGCCTTGGTGTTTCAAATGATGATGCTCGTGCTCAAGTACTGGGGCGCATTAAGAAATGAAAGTAGTTTGGTCTCCATTAGCGCTTCAGAAATTAGGCGATGCAGCGGAATTTATTTCTTTAGATAATCCACCTGCGGCGGAAAAGTGGGTAAACGAAGTTTTTGACAAAACTGAACTACTTGGAAGTATGCCTGAAATGGGGCGCTTTGTTCCTGAAATGCCCAATACTAACTATCGTGAAATAATTTTTGGTCACTATCGTATTATCTATAGCTTAAGCCATGAGATCCGCGTACTAACAGTTCGTAATTGTCGTCAAATGTTGTCGGAAGATGACGTGTAAAACTGTGTTATAACGAGTATGTCGTCAATCACTAAATTTTAGCGAGTTTCTTCGTCCCACATCACGCTGTCTCTATGCATCGAATTTAAGATCCCCACCATATTGCGTACTAAAAGGCGTTGTGGATCAAAGCACTGCGTCTATCGATTCACCTCCGTCGACTGACACAACTGCATCCAAGCCTCGGCGGTGCGTGAGACATAGCGCTCGCCGTGCCAAACTAACCCCAGTTGCCATTCAATCGCCGGGCTTATCGGTTTCACTAGTAATAACTCACTGTCTTCCAAGCTGGCGCTGAGGCGCTGGCATAAAGGCGCGGGTAAAAACGCTACCCCAGCACCACTTTTTACCAAGGCGGCTAAAAAATCCCACTGACTGCTACGCGCGGCAATGGTGGGCTGATAACCATGCTCTTCACAGCGGGCAATAATCCGATCGCTTAAGGTAAATTCAGCGCTATACAGATAAAACGGCTCGTCTTTGACTGCCTGCCACGTCAGGCTTTTTTGCGCACGCCACGCGGCTTGGTTAGGTAGCACTGCATAAATGGGGTGAGTTTGTAAGGGTAAGCTTTGCAAGCACTCGGGCTGGGTGTCGGTGAGCATGGTGATTGCCACATCAATCTCACCATTGATCAGCGCTTGTTCGGTGCGCCGCCCCCCGTATTCAACAATACTGAGCGCGACATTTGGGTAGCGTTGGCGGTATTCACGCAACACATTGGCATACAGCGGCCCTATCATCGGTGGCATCCCCAATCTAAGCTGGCCGCGCGCCAGTTGGTTGAGATCGTCAAGCTCTGTATTTAGCTGCTCAAACTCAGCAATAATGCTCTGCGCGCGCTGATACACCACCTCACCAGCATCGGTTAACCAAAACCGCCTTCCCTCTCGGTGCAACAATGGCTGACCCACATCTTGCTCGAGGTTACGCACCATTTTACTGATTGTCGGTTGCGTCACATGCAACGACGCCGATGCGGCAGTAAAGCTCTGCTGTTCCACTAAGGCAATAAAATAGCGCAACGCACGAATATCCATAAACGGCCCTTAAAAGCTAATCGTCAACCATGCCATTTTGGCATAGTTTAAATAAAAAAAAGTCACTTTATTCACTCTCTGCTAAGACGTAAACTATGAGCCATCTCACAGATTCTTGGCACGCCTTCGATGCAATTGATTAAAAACGCCTTACTTACCCTACTACAAGTCTTTGTCCTTGCTGGCATTTGGTTCTTGTCTGATTGGTTGGTCACCACCTTTGCTATTCCACTACCGGCCAACCTCACCGGCATGTTGCTGTTATTAGGCGCATTGATGTTGAAAATTGTCCGTGCCGATTGGTTGCGCCGCGGGGCGGCGTGGCTGTTAGCCGAGATGTTGCTGTTTTTTGTGCCGGCGGTGGTGGCGGTGGTCAACTACCAAGATTTATTGCTGCAAGAAGGCGGTAAGATCATGGTTGTCCTGATTCTAAGTACCGCGATGGTGATTGCGTCAACCGCTTGGGTGGTCGATAAAGTGTATCGTTTTGAGGTTAAAATGGCACGCCGCCGCAGTAACCACCACGCGCACCACCCTGATCTAAAACCGGAGTGCTAAGCCATGATGTCTGCTTTACCTACTTGGCTTCATGCCTCGTTATTGAGCGTCACCTGCTTTTTAATGACCCTTGGCTTTTATTACATGAGCAAATGGCTGTATCGCCGCCACCCCTCCATTCTGGTGATGCCATTGTTGCTCGCGCCCTTGCTGATTGTCGCGGTGGTGGTTGGGTTTAAGATCCCGTATCAAGACTACATGGCGCAATCTTACTGGTTGCTGTGGCTGCTGGGCCCGGCGACTGTGGCGTTTGCGATCCCTGTGTATGATAACCGCGCGCTCATCCGCCGCCATTGGTTGTCACTGTCGATAGGCGTGACTGTATCGGTGCTGGTCGCGATTACCAGTACTGTGGTGTTAGCGCGGGTGTTTGAGCTGTCTGAACTGCTGCAACGCAGTTTGGCGATGCGCTCAATTACTACCCCTTTTGCCGTGGAAGCCACCAAAGCGATTGGCGGGCAAAGCGATCTCACCGCGCTGTTTGTGGTTCTCACTGGCGTAATTGGGATGGCAATCGGTGAAAGTATTTTGACCGTGATTGCGATTCGATCACGCTTGGGACGCGGCGCCAGTTTGGGTGCATCGGCCCACGGTGCCGGTACCGCTAAAGCGTATCAAATTGGTCACGAAGAAGGAGTAGTATCTAGCGTGGTGATGATGATTGCCGGCATGGTCACTGTGTTACTTGCACCTGTGTTAGGCCAGTTGCTTTGGTGATCCTAACCGCTTTATTGATCCTTGTATGACTTTGTACGCTATCTATTGCTATCAATAAAAAATGAGTGAGTTGATGAAAGTTTCTGCGCAGTAAGCAGGTCTTACACAGACAAACTCTAATAACGAGGCAATAATGAAACAGCGTAAGTCAATTTGGCGAGTCATCGCGTTCACAGTATTCAGTTTGCTATCGATAGCAAGTTATGCGGCGGTGAAAGATACCGCCACCACAGCCCAAGGCTATCAAAAGGCGACCCTTGCCGGCGGTTGCTTTTGGTGTACCGAAGCCGACCTTGAAAAGCTCGACGGCGTGATTGATGTGGTGTCTGGCTACTCAGGCGGTGAGCTTGAAAACCCAACCTATGAAGAAGTCTCGTCCGGCACCAGCGGGCATATCGAGGTAATTGATGTCACCTATGATCCCAACTTGGTGAGTTATGAGCAGGTGTTAGATCAGTTCTTCCGTCATATTGACCCCACCGATGATCAAGGCTCATTCGTTGACCGCGGCCCGCAGTATCGCCCCGCGATCTTTTATCGATCTGAAACGCAAAAACAAATTGCTGCCGATTTTATGGCGGAAATTGGCGCGTTAGGCGTGTTCATAAAGCCGCTCAAAACCGAGTTGATCCCATTCGAGAAATTCTGGCCAGCAGAAAGTTATCATCAGGATTATTATAAAAACCACAGCGTACGTTACAGCTATTATCGCTACGCATCGGGTCGCGATCAGTATCTGGACGAGATTTTTGGTGACGATCGCAAAGACAACCCGGTCACCTTGCGAGAAATGATCGATGCGCAAAAAGCGGAGGATAAGACATCAACGAATATCCGCTACTCGCGCCCCTCGGATGAAACAATACGCACGATGTTGTCAGACATGGAATACGAGGTCACACAAGAAGACGGCACTGAACCCGCGTTCCAAAACCCGTATTGGGACAACAAGCAAGCTGGTATTTATGTCGATATCGTTTCGGGTGAGCCGCTGTTCTCCTCCACCCATAAATACAAATCCGGTACCGGCTGGCCAAGCTTTACGCAGCCCATCGATAAGCAGTACGTGGTTACCAAACCGGACAACTCGCTGTTTTTCAGCCGCACCGAGGTGCGTAGTAAGGTGGCGGATTCGCACCTTGGCCATGTGTTTGAGGATGGTCCCGCACCCACCGGCTTGCGTTATTGCATGAACTCAGCCGCAATGCGCTTTGTGTCCGTCGATAAAATGGCCGATGCCGGTTATGAGGATTATCTCTATCTGTTTGAATAAATCTTCCTTTGCGTGATTGGCTGGTAAACCTGCGGTAGAGTACAGCTCTACCGCTTTTTTACGCGAGGCATTGGATGCACACGATATTGATAACCGGATTTGAACCGTTCGGCGGCGAGAGTGAAAACCCATCTTGGCAAGTGGCACAAGCATTAGAAGGCTGGCAGCCCAATGAGGAGTGCATCGTTAAAGCCGTGCGCCTGCCCTGCACCTTTGACGATAGCTTACCGACGTTACACAGCGCGCTAGAATCACTCAGTCCGGTGATGGTGATCGCCCTTGGCCAAGCCGGTGGCCGCGCCGAGATAAGCTTAGAGAAGGTAGCGATCAATTATCAGAACGCGCCCATCCCGGACAACGCCGGTAAGCAGCCGCATGGCACGCCGGTGGTGCCATCTGGGCCCAACGCCTATTTTTCTACCTTACCCCTCAACCGTTTAGCGAACGCATTAAACGAAGCCCATCATCCTGCCAGTATTTCTTACACCGCGGGCACCTTTGTGTGTAACCACGTGTTTTATGGCTTGATGCATGCGCTGGCTCATCACACCGAGGTACGCGCCGGCTTTATTCATATTCCCTACAGCCCAGCACAAGCGTGCAAACACCGCGCCCCGAGCATGCCGGTGGGTGATGTGGTAGCAGCGATGAAGATAGCTATTGAGTTGAGTTTATTGGATGATGATGCCACTACCGTGTGTGAAGGCATGTTGCACTAACACGCGTTAGATGGCGCTCAGACGATGAAGCTCAAACAATGACGCCTAGCAGCGGAGCACAGTTACGGTTACCGTGCTCCTAACCTAATCGCTTAAAACAGCCACTCAGTGACGAGATCGTTGTCGGTCAGCACGCTATCGAGAAAGGCAAACAAATGCGCATTCATCGGTGCCGTATCAAAGGCGCGAATGGAGGCAGGGTCTTGAATAAAGCGCTTGTTAGCGACCTCGCCCTCTGGATAGGCGGCGTGCAATAAGCCTTCAACCGCCAGAGGTGTCAATTCAAGGTGGCATTGAAAGCCATATACCCGTGGTCCGTACTTCACGATCTGGCGCGGACAGCCTTCGCTGCTAGCCAATACCCGACTATTGGGTGTCAGCCCCGGCATATCATGGTGCCAATGGCCCACAATTTCTTGTGGGGCAAAATGCGGCATATGCTCATCAATGTGGCCATCTTCGGTTAACTGGATGGGGAAATAACCAATCTCGGGCTCAGGACTTTTCTGATACGAAGCGCCCAATGCCTCACCAATCAGTTGCGCGCCGAGGCAAATCCCTAATACCGCACTGCCTTGTTCAATGCACTGTTTTATAAGTGCTTGCTCGCGCGGGCTATCAAAATGTGGGCATTCAGACTGTGGCGTATCTGGACTTTGCGGCCCGCCGAGTACCACCAGCAGATCAATGCCTTCACCGGTTTCTGGCAACGGCTCGCCCCGATACAAATGACTGGTGGTCACATGATAGGCACGCTCGTCACACCAATCTAAAATGGCTCCTGGGCCTTCAAACGCCTCGTGAATAACAAGATGGACGCGCATTCCTCACTCCTTGGGATTTGTTTTAGGCATGACTGTGCTAAAGCATACTATATTGAGCCGCGGCCTCAAACCTTGCCCACCACGAGTGGCGGGCGCGCCATAAACGCTTGAGTCAACAACTGAAACAGCTGCTCGGTTGCCGGCAGTTCATCTAAGTGCGCGGCTAATGGAGTATGCACCTCGGCCTCAATGCGATCGGCGTGACCACACAACTGATTACACAGCGATACAGGGGCAACAATATGTTGGCAATCGGCATCAATCAGCAGACACGCTTGCGCCAGCATCACCGTTTGTTTGGCATCGTCTGCGCCCATTCCTGCACCCGCGCTTAAACGCAGGATACGCTGGGCGGTTCCCACCACTTTTTTGCCATCAATATTGAGGTTGTAGTCACCATCACAATACGATCCGGGCGTGTCACCCACCGTGGTCGCAATGCCTAACTGCTGGAAAAAAGACTGTAAAATGGTGCAAAAATACTGGTAAGCCGTCTGGATATGATAAGGGGTGTTATTCGGCCACACCGTCAGATAAGACACGTTAATTACGCCGGGTAGTTGCGGCACCGGCGCACCGCCAGTTCGGCGGCTCTGTATTTGCCAACCTAACGCTGATAGGGCGCTGCGCAATTCAGGCGTTTGTGGCCATTTTTGGCCCGCCGGCAGCACCAAGGTTTGGGCGTCTGGCTGCCAAAGCAGTAATGCCTCGTTGAGCTCGCCCTGCTCTATCCGGCGGATCAGCGCCTGCTCTTTATCGAACGCAGACGCCACCGACAGCGAGGGATAACGCAAAATCGTTTTTTGAGTCGCCATCATGCACCTGCTGTCGTTATATTCCTATTATTCGGCTATTAACCGAACAAACGCTGCCAAATGCTTGGGTTGCGTTTGTCGTGATACTCTTCACGCAAGGCATCGATTTGGCGCATGCCTTGTTGTGCCTTATCGAGGTCGCCTTCGCTCAGCGCGGCATCAATTCCCTCTACCGTCACCGCCAGTTTATCGAACCCTTCCATGAAGGTCTCTGCTTTTTCCGGTGGATAGCTGCCCGCTTTGGCTTGCGCGATCAGGGTTTCTAATTTCGCGACCGGTGCTTGCATCGCTTCGATGCTTTGTGCGCTCGCCGCCTCTTTAAAGGTCATTTTCATTTCTTTCATGATCGGCTTGAGCTCAGAGGCTGAGACATTCAGCGACAGCAACACCGCCACCGCGCCCATAAGTATGACTTTCTTCATTTTTGCTCCATGTGATTGTTTTTTAGTAATAATAATGCGCTATTATATTACTCACTTCTCACGGCATTGCCTAGCTAAGAAGCGTAAAACAATGTAAAGCACTTACACATCTCGCATCCAGATGGTATGATTAATTGTAAATGATAATGATTTTAAGTCAGAAAATATGAAACAGCCTAGCTATCACCTCACGCACGTTATTGATACCCAAACCATCACACCCAATATGCAACGCTTGACCTTACAAAGCGACGCATTCGCGAACTTCCCCGCTGACTGTGAAGGCAGCTATATCAAGTTATTGTTTGATAAAGCGGGCAGCACGGATCTGAGCGGAGTAGCAGAAGGTGAGCGCCCTGTGATGCGCACCTATACCATTCGCCGTTTTATGCCTAGCCAGCACCAAATTGAAGTGGATATGGTTCGCCACCAAATCGAGCAAGCCGACTGTGGCTTTGCCGCGCGCTTGGCGCTGAATGCCCAAGTGGGTGATACTATTAACATTGCCGGCCCTGGAACGATTGCGCCGATTAATCGCGACGCGGATTGGTTCTTTATGGTTGCCGACATGACCGCGTTGCCGGCACTATCAGCCAAGATCAAAACCTTGCCTCGCGATGCCAAAGGCTATGCGGTGATCCAGCTCGATACCGCAGAGGATGCCCAACCACTCGACGCGCCCGCAGGTATGGAGATCATTTGGCTAACTACCCCGACGTTGGCCGAGACGGTAAAAGCACAGCCTTGGTTAGCCGGGCAAGTGTCGGTATGGTGTGCCTGTGAATTTGAAAGCATGCGCGCACTGCGCCAGTACTTCCGCAACGATCGTGATGTTGAGCGCGAATTTATCTACATCAGCAGCTATTGGAAAAATGGCGTGACTGAAGAAGGCCACAAAGTGATCAAGCGCGAAGATGCGGAGAGGCAATGTTAAATCGAGACCCTCACCTTTAACTAAGGTCTTGTAAAAAGAATGGTAAAACACGCTACTTATTCATTTTAGGCGTACTATCGTCATTTTTATCTTGATATAAAAATGCTTTAGGTGGCTTACCAACCAAAGACGTTACCATATAAGAGAACGCACTATGAGTCGCATAGCCCAGCTCTTGGGCTATGATACCCGTTGGCACTCTCATCGCCGCCATATCGATAGCCTTCGACAAAAGAGCTTGATGTTTCCACTGCCTAAACGTCATTTGTAATTCCTGTCTAAATAGCCTCGTAACCGTGCTCTCACTTGCGCCTACTTGACCCGCGAGGGCAGACAGTGTTGTCGTTTGTAACGGTGACTGAAGAAATAAGTCGCATAAATGTCGCAACCGTTTATCTTCTGGCATCGGTAGGCCAAGAGCGACTTTTTGAGCTTGCCTCACTTCTGAGCTTATGAGAGTGCACATTGCACTGTATGTCTGCTCGCCGATCTTTTCGGTCGTCTGAGTTGCAATACGCTTGACTAATTCACTGAGCAAAGTACTGACCTGAAAACAGCGACAGACTCCCCACTCTTTACGCCATGTTTCGCCGTGAAAGTAACAATTAGTTTGGAACATATAGACAGAGAATATTTCTGCCTTTTCAAGTAATGAAGAGTCATGGGCAACACCAGGAGGGATCCAGACTGCATGTTGCGGCGGCACCAAGTACGCAACCTGCGGGGTTTTGACCTGCACGACGCCGGTATCAGAGAACACCATCTGTCCCCAGGGATGGTGATGGAGCGCGACTTCCGCCCGCTCAACGACCTGTTTGGCGATAGCCCGGATCGGCGTTTGTTCGTTCAAATCCAGATGCGTCATGGGCTCCATGGACGGATCGTGGTGGATTGACTGATTCTCGATACTTTTTGCCATATATACGAAATTCACTCAGCTCCATTCCTAGTATAAATAGTTAACTCGACAATGTTGATATGGCGAGTCATCGAGCTCCGACCATGAAAGCAAAACACACTTTTCTATTATAAACAATTATATGAGTGAGACATGAGTCAGTTATCTATTTCAACTTCAGAGAATAAGATGAGCCCATTGCCACCTGTGCGTTCATTTCCGGGTGAGGAGGTGTCGGAAGTGTCCTTTGATATTGCCGGTGAAACGTCACGCTGCGATCTCATTATTGACCAGCGTGATCATGCACTGGTGGGGATCAGCCCGTTTAATTCCCGTTTCTCAAAAAACTATGTCACCGCTTTGGTAACCTGGGCAGCAACGCATTTTGATCATATCGATGTGTTGCTGCCTTGTGTTGAGGAGGCGTCTCGTCTGCTGAGAGCTACGGGCATGGAAGAAAAGAAAGCGTTCAAGAAAACGGATCGGGAGCTGCGACGCCATAAAAACCATCTGGCGGCAGTACTTTCGAGCCCGGATTTTGAGGGGAGAGATGTTCGCGTGATTCAGTTTAACCACTATGCGGATCACCCTCGTTATCAGGAAGTCAGATCAGCCGTTGAGGATGCGTTTGAGTCATGTTCACGGTTCCGGAAAGATTGTCTGAATATGTCCTACCAGGCTGTAAAAGGACGACTTAAAGGAACCGGTCAATGCCAAGAAGATGTTGATCCTGAATTGATACAAAAAGCGCTTCCATATATTTTCGCGGAGCTGCCATTTTACCTGGATTCCCCCTCCTTACTCGGCGTGAATCTGTCGACACTACTTTACCATCGCCCGTGGCCCATCGGCAAAGGGCTATATCACGGCCACTACCCGATTCAGGTGACGAAAAATCAAAGCTACGGCGTCGTCACTCTCACTTCAGCATCAGAACAGCGTGTATAAGACCAAGAAGGATCCCTCACAATGTCAAAGCTAGCCTCGTTAAGTATTTATGATTCAAATTTTTTCACCAGTCCATATCCCTTTTATGAAGCGCTGCATCAACAGGATTTAATCTATGTGGATGAAGCCAACCAGAGTTACTTTGTGGGGAAATACGATGATGTTGACGCGATTCTGAAATCTCCGGTATTTACCACCAAACCGTTGATGGTCAGGGCGGAGCCGGTGATGGGTGATCGTGTCCTCGCGCAGATGGAAGGTGAAGAACACGCAGCTAAGCGCAAACTGGTCATGCGCGGTCTGGCAAAGGATTATTTTGTCAATCAGTACGAACCCATGATTCAACAGATCACCCATGACTTACTTGTCCCCTTTCTATCCCGTGGAAAAATCGACTTGGTGAATGACTTCGGCCGGGATTATGCCGTCTTGGTGACGCTGGGTATTTTGGGACTGCCGACGGAGAACTATCGGGATATTGCCGACTGGCACAAAGGGGTTGCCGAATTTATTACCCACTTTGATCAAACTGAGCAACAGAAAGCACATAGTCTGGATTGTAGCAAGCAATTGATTTCATTGATCACCCCCTTGGTGGAAAGTCGTCGTCAACGGCCACAGAATGATTTCATTTCTATGCTATGCGGTAATGCCGAGCCTGCATTAAATATGTCGACTTCTGAAATCACAGCGTTGTGTCTGAATATCCTGTTAGCAGCGACCGAGCCGGCGGACAAAACCCTGGCAATGATGATCAAGCATCTGTTGTCCGAGCCCGGCGCTTTGGATGAGGTCGTGAACGATCGCCGTTTGATCCGTGATGCGCTAGAGGAAACGTTGCGGCTGACGTCGCCGGTGCAGTTGATTCCACGGGAGGTGAGTGAAGATGTCTGTATCTCAGGGAACCCGATACCGAAAGGGGCTTATATCTATTGCATGATTGGTGCTGCAAATCGGGATCCGAATGTTTTCCCGCAGCCGGAGAAATTTCGTCTGGAGCGCCGTAAGAATGCGGTGCAAGGCGATGCTGGCAAGAAGAAAAGGCACCTCGCGTTTGGTGGTGGGATGCATATGTGTCTCGGTGCGGCCTTCTCCTTACTCCAGCTGGAAGCCACAGCGAATATTATTTTCGATTCTCTCCGGGACATGCGAATGGAACACCCTGAAACCTATCAGGAAACAGGGCTCTATACCCGCGGTCCGGAGAGACTGGCGTTATCTTTCAAGCCTTGGCCACAAGTGAATCATCAACGCGATACAGCACAACGACTGTTAGCAATGGAGGCTTAACATGAAAAACGCAAACAATAGTGAAAACACTATGTTCAGCAAAGCGCAGCGTTGGGTCATCGTCAGCTTGATCTTCGGGGTTTGTTTACCACTGATAGATGCCACGATTCTGGGGGTGGCCCTGCCGGACCTGTCCACCAGCCTCTCAGCGTCCGTCACCCAAATACAGTGGGTTTCTGTGCTGTATACCCTGGTTGCTGCCGTGACGGTGACGGTATGTGCTTGGGCAACCCGGCAGTGGGGGGCGAAAACATTCTGGATCACCGGACTGGTGGTTTTCTCTGTAGGCTCTGGATTGTGTTCAGTCTCGCCAACAATCAACTGGCTGCTGGTGAGCCGCGCTGTACAGGGAGTCGGGGCCGGGATCCTAATGACCGTGATGCAGACCGTTTTGGTCCAAACCGTGGGTAAACCATTGCTGAAAACAGCGATGGCGACGATGGCGGTACCGACAGTTCTGGCCCCGATCGCCGGGCCGCTTCTGGCGGGGTACCTCCTTCATATTGGCGACTGGAGAATGATTTTCTATATCAACCTGCCAATTGGATTGGTGGGCATTGTGCTGGGTTGGGTGATGATTACCAATGATGACTTTCAGCAAGTCCGCCAGCCTAGCGACGCGTCCTCACAGGCGAACAACCGGTTCGACGGACTTGGATTTATGTTACTCGCGCCGGCACTGGTCTTGTTGATGTACAGCCTGTCGTCTTTGTCTGATCTCGGCCACCAGGGAGGGGGGCATTGGCTTGAAACTGGAGGAGCATCTTTTATCGGTGCCGGTTTGTTGCTCCTGTTTGTGCGGCATACACGAAAACGAAGCCAGCAGCCGCTCATCCGGTTAAAAGTTTTTAGCGTGGGATCCTTTAGTGCCTCAATGGGTTTGCTATTTCTCTCGAGTATCAGTTTTTACGGTGGGCTGTTTGCGCTGCCCCTGATGTTTATTCAGGGATTTGGACACAGTGAATGGCTGGCCAGTGTGTGGGTCGGCGCGCATGGCCTTGGGGCGTTGGTTTCCCGTCCCTACCTAAAAAACCTGTGTGAGCGACTTGGTGTCGGGAATACCGCGTTGCTGGGCTGCAGCCTTGCTGTTATGGGAACCGTGCCGTTTCTATGGCCGGGCATTCAGGGAAGCGATCCCCTCATCGCGTTGACCATGGTTCTACGTGGTGCAGGCATTGGGTTGTTGACCTTATTGGGGATGTCGCATGCTTATCATGACTTGGAGCCAACACAAACTCCGGATGCCAGTGCGTTATCACGGCTCCTAACCTTGCTGGGTGCCTCTGTCGGACCGGCGATAGTCGCGATACTGTATGTGCAGGGCGCACACTCGGGTTCATTTCAGCCAGTACTGATGGGCTTAACCCTGGTCACGTTATTATGTGCAATACCAGCAGTACGGCTCATGAAAGAGGAACTAAAAACCAAAGCTGCATCATAAACTGCCACACGCCAATCATTATGGTTGAGGCTCATACCTCAACCATAAGTCAATACACTCTATGGCCAGCTATTGTTCATCCTGCTTATCGAGCAAGTCGAAGAAGAAGGCATATTCCAATGCATCTTCTTTAATCCGCTTAAAGCGCCCCGATGCGCCGCCGTGGCCGGCTTCCATGTCGGTTTTAAACACCAGCGTATGGTTGTCGGTTTTCAGCTCACGCAGTTTCGCGACCCATTTCATCGGCTCAAAGTACTGCACTTGTGAGTCATGCAAGCCTGTGGTGACCAACAAGTTGGGGTAGTCTTGCGCGGTGACATTGTCGTACGGTGAATAGCTAAGCATGTACTCGTAGTAGGTTTTGTCGTTGGGGTTGCCCCACTCGTCATACTCGTTGGTGGTCAGTGGAATTGACTCATCCAACATGGTGGTGACAATATCCACAAACGGCACATGCGCGGCCACCCCTAAATACAACTCTGGCGCTTGGTTGATGATTGCCCCCATTAGCAAGCCACCTGCTGAGCCGCCGACGGCAAACACCTTGTCTTTATCGCTATAGCCTTGCGCGGTGAGCGCTTGGGTCACATCAATAAAGTCGTTAAAAGTGTTCTTTTTGGTCAGCTTTTTACCGTCGTCATACCAAGGGCGTCCTAGCATTTCAGAACCGCGAATATGCGCAATCGCAAACACAAAGCCGCGATCCAACAGGCTTAAACGCGTGGTGGAGAACGTGGGCTCCATGGTGGCGCCGTATGAGCCGTAACCGTATTGATAAATCGGATTAGTGCCGTCTTTTTTGAAACGGTCTTTACGGTACACCAAAGACACAGGGACTTTCGCACCATCGCGCGCGGTGATCATCACCCGCTCTGAATGGTAGTTGTCCGGATTGAAATCGCCCAGCACTTGGTTTTGTTTGAGCATTTCACGCTCGCCCGACGCCAAGTCAAACTCGTAATAAGTGCCCGGTGTGGTCAAGCTGGTGTAATACACGCGCACCGCAGAATTATCCATTTCTGCGTTGCCCGTCAGATAAGCCGCATAAGCCGAATCATCAAACTGCAACGGATATTCATCACCGTTAATCAGGTTTTGCACCGTGGTACGCGGCAAGCCATTTTCGCGCTGCTCGTACACTAGATGGTTGTCGAACAGGGTGAAATCAACCAACTGCACCTTATCATTTGGCGCGATCACATCTTGCCATTGGCTGCGATCGTCACGCTCGCTTTGGTGTACCTTCATCAAGCGGAAGTTGACCGCTTGGTAGTTGGTATAGATGTAATACCACTCGCCACGCTTCGCCACTTCATATTCTATGCCGGTTTCTCGCGGATAAAACGCTTGGGCAGTAGCATTCGGATCATTGGCATCCACGAGCGATACGCCGCTGGTTTCGGTGCTGGCGTGCCAAATAAAGATTTGCTCACCGTCTTTGCTTTTGCTCAAGCCAGTGTAGTAGCTGCTATCCGTTTCTTCGTAAATTAAATCATCAGCGGATTGCGGGGTGCCCAAACGGTGGCGATACACCTGATACCCCAGCAAGGTTTGCGGATCTTTTTTGATGTAGTAAAAGGCTTGGTTGTCGTTCTGCCACACAATACTGCTCGACGCGCCTTCGACCTTATCATCGAGGTACTCACCGGTGGTGAGGTCTTTAACTTGAATGCTATAAACGCGGCGGCTGAGGGTATCTTCTCCATACGCTAATAGGTTTTCGTTTGGACTAACGCTCAGTTGGCCAATGCTGTAAAACTCATGCCCTTTCGCGAGCGCGTTGACATCCAAAATCACCGTTTTATCGGTGCCCGCAAAGTCTTTGGCACGCACATAGGTGCGATATTCATCGTCGCCTTCCACTTCACTGGAATAGAAATAACTGCCTTTTTTGACGGGAACCGAGGCATCGTCTTTGACGATACGCCCTTTGATTTCATCGAATAGCTTGGCTTGCATTGGCTCAGTGTGTGCGAGCACCTGATCGGCGTAGGCGTTTTCTTGATTAAGATGGGTGATCACATCAGGATCTTGGCGTGCATCATCACGCATCCAATAGTAGTTATCCACGCGCGTGTCGCCGTGAATGGTCATTTCATGAGGGATTTTTTTCGCGACAGGCGCACTCAGTTCGCCTGGGCTGGAAGCTTTCACGTGTGACTCTCCTTGAAAACTGCACCCTGAGAGCAAGGACACCGCCAGTGCTCCGGTGAGTAAAATGTGTCGGGACATACTTTTCCTTCAGGTTTATTTAGCCATAACAGTAATTTAACAAACAAGCATCCTATTAATGACCTGAGGGCATCAAGCAAGTTCCAATAAACAATGTTCTTTTTATCGTTCGTAAAATGACTCTCATTCTAATGCGTCCGGGGTACAAACATCATTGTTTTTAGCTTTAAACGGCAAATTACCGTGTTTTAGCCGTGTGGGGTTAAATCATCGACACACTTCGTAGACGTAAAGAATGGCCGCTCGCAACAGCATTACGCCGGCACGAGCATCATTGCCGATTGGGCGGCGACATCAATGCCCTGCTCGCTCGAGACCGTGACGCCCGTTAGCATATCGCGCCAATCATTTTCCAGCGTCACTGAGAGTGATTGCGGCTCCAGGGATTTATTTAACACCAATATCCCAGCGTCGCCCCGCTTTATCACCAACCGATCATCGGTCGCTTCCAAGACACGCATTGGCTCACCATGGGTCAAATTATGGAAGGCGATCATTTGCACCATCTTTGGATCTTTCCACGCATTTTGCCAGCGTGGTTGGCCGTCTCCCCCTTTGATACCACTGGTATCAAGATCGGTATAAATCAGTGGCACGCCACCATCGCGCCCCAAGATATATGCATAAGCCAACCACTCGCTCGCTTCGTCCATCACCAAATCCAAGAAAACATCATTGTTGGGAATGTCATGGGTAATGGCAAAAGTAATTGCACGCCCTCGTGATAACGCTTGGCCAAAGCAGTAAGGGTCAATCAAAGATTTGAGGCTGCCTGCGTTGGAAAAAGCCTGATAAAGCGTTGAGAACAGCGGAAAGTCGTAGGCACCTAAACATGTTTCTTGTAAATAGGGAGCCAGAAAGAGTTCATACTCTTCTTTGCTTGCGCCACCGTCTGTGATGATTTCGCCAAAAATATGCGCATCATGGGTAATATCATCGGTCCACACGCGTTTGAGGTGCTCTAAGGTCATGTGCTTGGCCGCATCAATCCGAAACCCTTTGACACCAATTGCTTTTAACGCCTTAAGATAGGCACGTTGCTGCGCGATCACATGATCACACACCCGCAGTGTCGGTAACCCCGGATCGCTAGGCCCGCCACTAATGCGCCCGTTTTGTACTTGCCAGGTGTCTTTCCAATCTTGTATGCCAAACGCATCGACGAAGTCCTGCTCAGCAAACAGTGGCTGAGATAAGTCGCCAAATAATGTCAGTTCGCGATAGCGTTCTTCATGGGTTTGATAGGTTGCCATCACAGTTTGGCTTGGATAATTCAAGTCAGTGCGGGCATGCGCCTCATTGGCCATATGATTGAAAACCACATCGACGTACGTAAACACACCAACACGGTTTAACGCTGCAACCATCGCTTTAAAGTCCGTGGTGTTTCCGAGCGCATTTTCAATTACACGATAATCTTGCGGCTGGTACCTTAGCCACCAGCGTTCATCTTGCTCGCTTTTCATCGGAGGGGACACCAGCACCGAGCCATATCCTAACGCGCTGATCTCTGCCGCGCGTTGGGCAATATCTGCGTACTTCCAATCAAAAGCATGCAAGATAACATTGGCTCCCGTTGAGTGGGTGCCTTGTAAGCCGCTCATATCTGTCTTTTCATCACGTTTAGGCATCGACCGTGACCCTGTTGTTGATGGGCGAATTCAATAGTCAAAATTATAAACGCTATACACACGCCGCCCTCCTCCTTTGGCCGCATCTATGAGGATGATAAGCGAGGCGTAGTCAGTGTTTAGCTAAGGATTAAGCAACCCTCGTTAGTCTATATACGGATGTCATCGCAGTGAGGAGAGAAATTGGATGGTTCTTCAAGCCGGTTCGCAACCGACATTTGCCAAACGATAAACCGTGGAATTATAGACTTTATAGGTGTTTTTACCTTCATACTTGGCACGATAAAGCGCATCATCGGCTTGCGCCAACAAGCTATCAATATCAAGCGCCTCATCGGTGGTGGTGACGCCTATGCTCGCCGAAAGGGCTATCTCAAGCGCCAAACGATTACTTCGAATCGTTTGCAGTAATTCATCAGACAGCTGCTGCGCTCTAGCACTGTCACAGTAAGGCAGCACGACCGCGAACTCCTCTCCCCCCAAACGCCAACCACACCTTGCTCATCAATCACTTGCTCGAAAACATCTGCGCAGTGCATCAGTACTTTGTCTCCCACCGAGTGGCCGAATGAGTCATTAATCGCTTTAAAATCGTCCAGATCAATCATCAGCACACTAATGGGAAACGCGCTGTCATCCACGCGCTTTTTTGCTTTAGTCAGAAAAGCACGGCGATTTAACAGTCCCGTTAAACTGTCTCGGGTCGCTTCGCGGTGGAGTTTCTCGTGCACGCGCTCCAGCTTATAAAGAAAGATAATCAGGGTATTGATCACGCTATAGGCGATGCCCGACAAAATCAGCCCTGCTTGTAATAGCGAGGTGCCCAGTAGTTGCGTAAATAGATCAGGATAGAGATGTGCAAATGTCGCCCTGCCTACATAGGCAACACTGAATCCACCCATCACCATGATGAGCCAACGCTTTAAACGCTGGCCCCCTATGTTCGTACTACTCACGATGGTGTGTGTCATCAGCCCTAACTGCATACTGACGATCAAACTCGCGTAAACCACACGACTCCCGATGTCATCAAGGTATGACGACATCGATACAACAGACAGAATAACAGGTAGCACCAACTGCCAACGCGGTACGTCGCGCGCAAAAATTTGCCCCAACGCCCAGTGGCTGAACGAAAATGACACCATCACACAGGCATTGTAAAAAACGATCCCTAAATAAGGGTGAAGGTGAGGACGGGTAAACAAGAATAGGTTGCTAAAGCCATGAATAAAAAGCGAGAGTGCCCATCCGTTAATCCCTGGTTCTTTGCGGTTTTGTACCAATAGAAAACCCGCTAGCAGCCATTGGATTGCAGTCAGAGTAATGAGCAGTGTCGGAGCATCAAGTTTGAACATCAGAGATACGTTAATTAGGGCGTGCTTTAACTTTACCACTTAATCCGTGGCCGTTTACCGGCAATCAATGTGCGCGGCTTCAATTTCTGGCGGTTAATCTTTATGACAGTTTCAGCGTCTTCGCGCCGATGCTATCCATAGATCGTGAGCGATAGGATTAGTTGCGATACAAGACTTTGATAATGTGCCAGCCGAATTTGGTTTTTATCGGCCCAAGCGGACGCAATAACTCACCACTGAATACGGCTTTATCAAAAGGTGGTGCCATGTCACCGCGACGAAATTCGCCTAGATCACCGCCTCGCTTACCCGAGGGGCATTGCGAGTACTTCTTCGCGAGCGTTTGGAAGTTTGCACCTTTTCTAAGCTGGTCTAGCAAAGAAGTTGCTTGCGATTTGTCTTTCACCAATATATGAAGGGCTGCTGCTTTTTTGGCCATCAGGACGTCTCGTAAAATTAAAGCCGCTTAGTATATCGGATTTCTTCCGCTGGATAACAAAAATTGTAAGGCGACCAGAGCCGACTTACACGGAGGGAACCCAGGCAATGATATCGGCGAAGATGAGGATTAGCACAAAAATCAGCACATATTCATTAGAGGTGGAAACATAAACTAGAAAAAAACTCCCTCCCCCGGCCTTTTTAATGCCAGCTCTATCCAATTTCGTCATTCCCGACTGCTTTTGATTGCTATCTATCGCTATCGCACTAACACCCCTTAAAACGCTGATTTGATCGCATTTTGGTGGAAAAAACACATTAGAGAAAGCAGCGTTTATCGTCATAAAAAGCATAAAAAAGAGATCTGTATCACACTGCTGACACGTTGATATTCATCTGACTTTAATAATTATACCTCTGATGGTTAAGCTGTTTGTATTGTCTGTTATTTGTGTAAAAACATTGGCAGATGCTTTTACGGGTATAGGAGAGAGAGGCGAGAACTGCCACCTCACTCACTGAGAAAAGGATCTTAATCACACTCTCGTTCACCACGATTGAAAGCTAATCCACATATCGGAGGGACATGATGTCCATTTATAGCCACCTTAAGCAATTGACTGCAATTTCATGCGTTGCCGCCGCATTAGGCTTCTCAGCCATGGCCAATGCCGACACTTGGCGTTATGCCCACGAGGAGTACGAAGGTGACGTGCAGGACGTCTATGCACACAAATTTAAGGAGTACATTGAAGATAACTCAGAACATTCATTGCAAATTTATCGCTTTGGCGAGCTCGGCGAGTCTGACGATATCATGGAGCAAACCCAAGCGGGCATCTTGCAATTTGTTAACCAATCACCCGGCTTTACTGGTTCGTTAATCCCTGAAGCACAAATCTTCTTTATCCCTTATCTGATGCCAACGGAAATGGACACTGTGGTAGAGTTCTTCCGCCAGAGTAAAGCGGTCAATGAAAACTTCCCTGAGCTGTACGAAGAGCAAGGCCTAGAACTGCTCAAGATGTATCCAGAGGGTGAAATGGTGATGACGGCAGACGAGCCTGTCACCGAACCTGCAGACCTGGAAGGGAAGAAAATTCGTGTGATGACTAATCCACTGCTGTCATCTACCTACGAAGCGTTTGGTGCAACGCCAACGCCATTACCGTGGGGTGAGGTATACGGCGCGCTACAAACCAACATGATTCAAGGCCAAGAAAACCCGATTTTCTGGATTGAATCAGGCGGTTTGTACGAAGTATCACCTAATTTAATCTTCACACACCATGGTTGGTTCACCACTGCATCAATGGCGAACAAAGAGTTCTTTGATGGTTTGTCTTCTGATGATCAAGCAATGATCCGTGATGCCGCTGATTATGCGTTTAACGAAACGGTTCAACACATCCGTGGTCTTGCAGAGAAATCGCTCGATAAAATTCAGTCGGCAAGTGACGAGGTGACCGTGACACGCTTGACCGATGCACAGATCGAGAAATTTAAAGCACGTGCACCACAAGTGGAAGAAACCTTCTATGAAATGACCGGTGAAAGCGGTAAAGCACTTCTTAACCAGTTTAAGAAAGACTTGGAAGCCGTTACTAACTAGTTGTCAGTCGTACAGGCACCGCCCCACGCGGTGCCTGTTTATTTGAGGAATACGCAATGACCGATTCCGACTCTCTCAAGTATCACTCCGAGCTACCTGGCCTCCTTGGCAAACTGGATACCCTGATTTGTAAAATCGAATCCTTTATGTTGGCTGCCGGTGTGCTCTTAATGGCCCTAAATACCTGTGTCAACGTCATTGCACGCTTTGGCTTTGGACAAGGATTATTTTTTTCAGGCGAAATTAATCGCATTTTAATTATATTGATCACCTTTGCAGGGATCGGTTATGCCGCTCGTCATGGCCGCCATATACGGATGTCTGCCCTTTATGACACCTTGCCATTCACAGGCAGAAAAATTCTAATGACTACGATCGCGCTCGTGACCGGCCTGATCATGCTGGTATTGGCCTATTTTTCTTATCAATACATTGCCTCTGTCTATGATCGTGGTCGTATTTTACCTGCCCTCGGCTTTGAAATTTGGTGGATCTATATTTGGGTGCCGCTTGGGTTTGCTATCACCGGTATTCAATACGGACTCACCGTTTATAAAAATCTCACATCACCCGATGTTTATCTCTCCGCTGGCGTGCTTGACGGTTACGCTGAGACTGAAAGTGAAGTTTAAATAGGCACCAACCACTATGGCCATGACTTTAATGCTCATCATGATTGTCTTGCTCGTGCTCGGCTTTCCGATGATGATCCCACTTACGGCTGCCGCCTTAACCGGTTTTTACATGATGTTTGGCGGTGTCGGTCAAATGGATACCTTTATTCAGCAAGTGTTAGGCGGCATTCGGCCCGCCTCGTTAATTGCTGTGCCCATGTTTATTCTTGCTGCTGATATTATGACTCGGGGGCAATCAGCGAATCGCTTAATTGATATGGTCATGACCTTTATCGGCCATATTCGTGGTGGCTTAGCGATCAGCACCGCGACCTCTTGTACCTTATTTGGTGCGGTATCAGGTTCTACCCAAGCCACTGTTGTCGCAGTAGGCTCAGCCCTACGCCCTAAATTGCTTCGAGCAGGCTACAGTGATTCGTTTTCGCTTGCCTTAATCATCAATGCCAGTGATATCGCCTTTTTGATCCCACCCAGTATCGGCATGATTATTTATGGCGTGATCTCGGAAACATCGATTGCTGAACTCTTTATCGCCGGGATAGGTCCAGGCCTAATGATCCTCACCTTCTTCTCGCTTTACTGTTTGTATTACGCCACTGTCAATAAAGTACCAACGGAACCCAAAGCCAGTTGGAGCGAACGTCTCACGGCGACGCGCAAAGCATTATGGCCACTGATGTTCCCACTCATCATTGTTGGGGGTATTTATGGCGGCGTCTTTAGTCCAACCGAAGCAGCGGCCGTATGTGTGCTTTATGCTATGATTCTTGAGTTTGGCGTATTCCGATCATTGAGCCGTAAAGACGTGTTTATCATTGCACGGTCAACGGGCTTAATCACCGCGGTGGTCTTTATTCTTGTCGGCGTCGGTAATGGATTTTCTTGGATTATTTCATTCGCGCAAATTCCGCAGACCATTCTCGAGGCCGTGGGGATCAGCCAAATGGGGCCGATGGGTGTCTTGGCATCTATCTCTATCGCCTTTTTCGTTGCTTGTATGTTCGTTGATCCGATTGTAGTGATTTTGGTATTAACGCCCATATTTGCACCTGCGATAGAAGCGACTAGTCTTGATCCTGTCCATGTTGGGATTGTGATCACCTTGCAAGTCGCGATTGGCTCAGCCACTCCGCCATTTGGTTGTGATATTTTCACGGCCATTGCCATTTTCAAAAAACCCTATTGGGAAGTTATCCGCGGAACGGGGCCTTTTATCGCGATGCTGCTTCTATCAGCCGCGCTGTTGGTGATGTTCCCGCAGATTGCGTTATTCCTACGTGATATCGCGTTTGGGTAACTAAACAACAGGAGTCATTGATGTTTAAACGAATACTGGTAGCCGTCGATGGCTCATATTCTGCATTAAATGCGTTAGATAAAGCGATTGAACTGCAGCAACTCACCCATGCTGAGCTCTACTTATTGTGTGTGTTTAAACATCACAGCTTGTTCGAGGCGTCATTGTCGATGGTTCGCCCCGATCGATTACAAATCCCAGATCAAACCTTAAGCGAATACGCCCGCAACATTGTCGAGCAAGCCAAGCAACACGCACTTGAAAATGGCGGCGAAGGTGTGCGCGGGTTTGTCAAAGGCGGGCGTCCTTCCAAAACCATTATCAAGTTTGCGAAAAGCAAAGAAGTGGATTTGATTGTCATGGGCGCACATGGCACGCACTCCGATAAAGACGGGATGTTTCTTGGCAGTGTGTCTCACCGTGTGGCAGGGCGGGCACATTGCCCCACGATGGTGGTTTAACCCTGTGTTGATGGCCTGGTACCTGTATTAACGGCGTCCCTGTATTGACGGCGTAGTATGGGCCATTCAATCATCCATGCTATCGACGATAAAAACGCCGGTCGTTTAAGACCGGCGTTTTTTGCTTACAACGAGGTTTTTCTACAACAGAACGCGGGCTTATTGAATATGGAAATAGTGGCTATTGAGCACTAAATGCACACCAATCGCTGCGATATAGCCCAACATGATCACCGGCGCCCATTTTAGGTGGCCAAAGAAGGTATATTTACCGTGCGCTTGCCCCATCAGCGCGACACCGGCCGCAGAGCCAAGAGACAACAAGCTCCCCCCCACACCCGCTGTTAACGTAACTAACAGCCAGTTACCGTGTGACATCTCAGGGCTCATGGTTAATACCGCAAACATAACAGGAATGTTGTCCACCACCGCCGATAGCACACCGACAAGTGTATTGGCCCAGATCGGATCCCATTCTAAATACATCACATTCGACACCAGCGACAGATAACCAATCAAACTCAAGCCACCCACGCACATCACGACACCATAAAAGAACAGCAGTGTGTCCCACTCTGCATGGGAAATACGGCGAAAGACATCAAACGGGACCACTGAACCGAGACGACTCAGCGCGGCTTCATCATTTTTGGCTTCAGCAATCGCCCGTTTCCGCGCCAAAGAACGTGGTAACGTTCGGCGCAGGTAAAAACCAAAGAACTGCAAATACGCGAGGCCCATCATCATGCCCATGACCGGCGGGAAATGAATCAAGCCGTGGAAGGCAACTGCCGTTGCAATCGTGAGCAAAAACAGAACCATAATTCGTCGAGCGCCACGCTTTAACTCGACATATTCTTGCATCACGTCCGGCTGAGTGCGTGGAATAAAGCGTGACATGATAAAAGCTGGGATCACGTAGTTCACAACAGATGGAATAAACAAAGCACCAAACTCGGTGAAAGTAACCTTGCCCGCCTGCCAAACCATTAAGGTGGTGATATCACCAAAGGGACTAAACGCTCCGCCGGCGTTCGCTGCAACCACAATATTGATACACGCGAGGTTTACAAAACGTGGATTGTCGCCCCCAATTTTCAACACAATGGTACACATCAGCAGTGCGGTTGTGAGGTTATCAGCAATCGGCGAGATGAAGAAAGAAAGTACCCCAGTAATCCAAAACAAGGTTCTTAGGTCATAGCCTTTACTTAAGATCCATGCCTTTAATCCATCGAACAGGCGCCTCTCTTCCATCGCCGAGATATAGGTCATTGCCACCAGCAAGAAAAGCAACAACTCTGCGTACTCCAGCAAGTTGTGCTCAAGCGCGGCATGCGCCGGTGCCATATTTCCCCATTGTGAATATGCAAACCCGATCAGTAACCAAATCAGCCCCGCGGCTAACAATACAGGCTTTGATTTTCTTAAGTGGAGCTTTTCTTCCAACATGACTAGGCTGTAAGCAACCGCAAAGATTGCCAAAGACACATACCCTACCCATGACTGGGTGAGATCCAGTCCTTCGCCTGTTGTAGCGGCAAAAGCCGTTGGCGACACTACCGCCAACGCCGCAACCAAACGCTTCATCCTTGAGCCTCCAAATTTTATTTCCTTATTTTTGATATAACAAACAGCGCGCTCTGTGGCATTCACTCCGAACGATAATTGTTTATTTTGTCGTCTTAGGTCACCACAGAACAAAAACGAACATAATATTAACAAATATGGCGATAACGTCTATTGATAACCATGATGAAATCACAAAAAAGAAGTGACATTCTCTACTGTCAAGATTAATAATATCAATTTACTAGTCGATGTTCGCTGTTATCTCTGGCAAAAATCGACTAGGTTTAAAAAAAGTGTACGAAATGTGCCATCGCACGCTGTTCGACTAACAATAACAAATAGACAACATCGCAACTGCATCGCCGCGGTTGCGCAAGGATGTGTGAGTAACAAGAAGGGAGTCACCATGAAAACACTGAAAATTGCTGCCGTTATATGTGCAGCGGTCCTATCACTGGGGCATGCACCATTCGCATTTGCCGAGACCGCTCGCGTCGCCGTATCCCAAATCGTTGAGCACCCCGCTCTTGACGCGACCCGCAACGGTCTGCTTGATGGCTTGGAGAAGAAAGGATATATCCAAGGTGACAACTTGTCGTTTAAATATCAAACTGCGCAAGGTAATCCAGCAATTGCGGTGCAGATTGCGCGTCAATATGTTGGAGAACAACCTGACGTCTTAGTCGGTATCGCGACACCATCAGCGCAAGCGCTCGCGGCTGCAACACGCGACGTACCCGTCATTTTTACGGCGGTAACAGATCCTATCGGCGCCAAATTAGTGAAAGATATGGCTGCGCCAACGGGTAACGTCACCGGCTTATCTGATCTTTCTCCTGTTGCCCAGCATGTGGGGCTGGCCAAAGAGCTGCTTCCCAACCTGTCGACGATTGGAGTGGTTTATAACCCCGGTGAAGCGAACGCAGTGACATTGGTTGATCTGTTAAAAGACGCGGCAGCAGAGCACGGGATAAAAGTGATCGAAGGCACGGCATTGAAAAGCGCAGATGTGCAATCTGCTGCGCAAGTTGTTGCCACCCAATCCGATATTATCTATGCGCCAACAGACAATACTGTTGCCAGTGCGATTGATGGTTTAGTGGCCGCTGCAAACTCAGCAGATACCCCTGTCCTAGGTGGATCGACGTCCTATATCCCCAATGGCGCGGTCGTTGCACTTGGCTTTGATTATTACTCCGTCGGGGTGCAAACAGCGGACTATGTTGCGGCCATCTTAGACGGCGAGCCGATTTCATCTCTGCCTGCCAAAGTTGCGGAAGGGTCTGACTTAGCCGTGAACCGTTCGGCTGCAGACAAATTGGGGATCGACGTGCCAGCTTCTATCTTGGATCGCGCCTCACGAATCGTAGAGTAGTCAGGCTCAATCTAGGAGTAGTAAATGACGGCAATTGCGTTTTTCGGCACCCTAGAAGTCGGCCTAGTTTATGGCTTGGTTGCACTGGGTGTCTATCTCACTTTTCGTGTACTCGATTTTCCCGATTTAACGGTTGACGGCAGTTTCCCGATGGGCGCCGCCGTTGCCGCTACTATGATCGTGGCGGGTTACAACCCATGGTTTGCGACCGCAATGGCGATTTTGGCTGGCGGCATCACCGGATTAGTCACTGCTTTTCTCACGGTAAAGTGCGGCATCCTCAACTTGCTCGCCAGTATTTTGACCATGATTGCCGCATTTTCGGTGAACATTCGTATTATGGGGCGACCCAATATTGCCTTACTCGGCGAGGAAACCATCCTAACGCCATTTGAATCACTCGGTATTGCACCCGTCTATTTGCGTCCCTTAGTCGTGGGCGTATTAGTGATTATCAGTGGGCTACTCGTGATCCGCTTATTAGCCAGTGATTTTGGCTTGGGGTTACGCGCAACGGGCGTTAATGCGCGAATGGTTCAAGCACAAGGCGGCAGCACGGCGATGTACACCTATTTTGGTCTCGCCCTTTCAAATGCCTTTGTTGGCTTTGCCGGTGCATTATTTGCGCAAACCAATAGTTTTGCCGATGTGACCTCTGGCGTAGGGACCATTGTTGTCGGTCTCGCCGCCGTGATCCTCGGACAAACATTACTGCCTGGACGTAAAGTCTGGGTCGCCGTTGTGGCGGTGATTCTGGGTTCTATTTTATATCGCCTCGCCGTCGGCTTTGCACTATCGAGTGGCATGTTTGGTCTTCAAGCCTCTGATCTCAACTTGGTTACCGCGGTGCTGGTTGCTGTGGCATTGATCGCTCCCAAAATGCGCCAACAGTATCAAAAGTCCAAACGCGCAAAACAGACGGAGGTGTCAGGATGATCTCGCTGAACAATATTCAGGTCACGTTTAATCCAGGGACCGTCCTCGAAAACCGTGCTCTGCGCGGCGTAAGCTTAACCATTCCCGAAAACGAGTTTGTCACCATCATTGGTTCCAATGGCGCAGGCAAATCAACCTTACTGGGCGCCGTCACCGGTGAAACGCCGATGATTGGCGGCCAAGTTATGATTGACGATATTAATGTGACCAAGAAGGCTGTGCATCAGCGCGCCACCCTTGCCGCACGCGTATTTCAAGATCCACTTGCGGGTACCTGCGCGTCGTTAACCATCGAAGAAAACTTGGCGCTGGCTTATCGGCGAGGTAAAGGGCGCGGTTGGTCACGTGCGCTTGGGAGTAAACGTCGTCAATTATTCCAAGAGCGCATTGCGATTCTGGGGTTAGGTTTGGAAGATAGACTAGGGGATAGCATTGGTCTGCTGTCTGGAGGTCAGCGTCAGGCCGTAAGTTTGGTGATGGCCACCCTGTCAGACAGCAAGCTTTTATTGCTCGATGAACACACCGCCGCTTTGGATCCACGCATGGCCGCGTTCGTGATTGATTTAACCAAAACCATCGTCAATGAGTTTAACCTCACCGCCATGATGGTCACACACTCGATGAAAGACGCACTGGCGTGCGGTGATCGAACCGTAATGCTACACCAAGGTAACATTGTGCTAGATGTCCATGGTGATGAGCGCAAAAATATGGACGTGCCACACCTTTTGGACATGTTCAACAAAGTGCGCGGCGAAACCCTCGCCGACGACAGCTTGCTGCTCGGTTAACTTGCTACGGCGCTTGCTGTTATATAAGCGCCTAGTCATCTATTTTCTATGACTTATTTTTGCTCGGCCACCACTGATTAATCAGGCGTCCTCCTAATGAGGGCTGGTAACGCCAACAGTGATCGAACATGGCCATTAATTCAGGGTTGCCATATTTGGATAAGCTTACCGCATGGAAACGGTTTTGCTTTAACTTCAATGCATCAATCTTTTCGATCATCGTCTCGGACTGCTTAGGAGCAATAAAGTCCGACACCACCACTAGATCGGCGTTTTGATAGCGTTCACCGGCCATCAGATTAAGCGCTTTTTCGATCACAGGTGCCATATCTGTCCCGCCGTGGAAGCGATACGAAAGAAAGCTCATTGCCTCTTGCAGACCGCGCTCACCGGTTAACTCGTAGCTGATATGGTCAGTGGAAAAGAGCATGACATAGCAATCACGATGCTCGGTCGCGGCAATCCGCATTAATACATACGCTAGCGCTTTAGCGCATTGCTCTGGAAAACCACTCATCGAGCCTGAGGCATCGACGGCTATGATAAAGGGTCCCTTTTTTTGCTCTGGCTTGGATTGACTGGGGGCATACGTCTCTACTTTTTTCCGGCGATGGGCTTGGCCCGTCATTTGATAATTTAGCAGTTGTTTATCGACAAGCTGTTTATAAAAAACAACCTCGAGCGCAGGATCAGCCAGCAATACCGCCTCATTGGGTAAGAGACGGTCAACACGATCACTTTGGCAGATGCCGGTGATGTCATCAGGGACATCAACTTGCTTTTCCGGCACGGTTTTTAGCGTTTCCGTCGGCTGCTCGCTGGGCCCTTGCGCATCAACATGGTTTGCCATTCGCCCTAACTGTTCGGCAATCGCCTGAAGCTCTGGGTTCTTCTCTAAAAAAGTAATAAACCGTTTAAGTAAGGTGACGTCTTGCTGGGAAAGCGAGCTGGCCGCCATATCCCATAGCCGCCCCACTTTGCTGATATCACCCGATTGATCCACGCCATTCATTTTTTGATAGGTCGAGATACGGCGATAGAGATCGTCGAGTAATTTTTGTTTTTGTGCTTCAACACTGTCGGACTGGTTTTTTTGTATTTCCGCTTTTAAATGCGCGTGCCATTTGTTGCAAAAGTACGACTGAAACATAGGATCAGCATGTTGAGCTTGATGGGCTGCGAGCCTTTCTGCCTGCGGATAGAAAGAAGAAACAGATTTTAAGTGGCTTAGTAAAGTATCAATGTCTTTTTCAAACGCGCGCGCGGTTTTTTCGGTGGCCTGCTCGTAGTATTGAATTTCTTGCTTCAGAGAGGCTGACAACCCTTGTTGAACCAGTTTGCGCTTTGTTTGCCCCCGCCAGCGGTGAAGCTGTTTTTTTACTGCTCGCTTAATCGCTGGGCTTCGTTCTGTCAACACAAGTAACTGGGGATGAGACATCAACTCTGTCATCGCCGCATCCAGTAACCCAGACTCGGCGAGCATCAACCCCATGTTCAGGCTCTCAGCGCTCAGCATCACTGGCTCCTGAGAAGAACTCACCTAAGCGCGCTAAACGATTAACTTGGCGCTCTAGGTTATTAATCTGCGTTTTGACCTCATGTTCGACGTCGACCAAACTCGCTGACGCGGTTTCAAGCAGATCCGGTTGCGCAAATAAATGGGGCAACCCAGCATTGAGCTGACTGCGCGCGCGACGAATTAAAAACTGCGCATGCTGCAATTGTTCAAGCGCATGATCTGTTTGTTGTGTCCATGTGGTCAGCTGTTCCTCGCTCGGATCGTTCACGCCCACCAGGGCCATAGGCACCGGCCGATTAGCAATGTCTTTGATGACTAAGGCGTGCTGCGCATCCCACTCCAAAGTGAGCCGGCACAGGTGATTATTTTTATTCACATAGCCATACAAGTCTGTACTGCCTGTTTTCAACTTTTTCTCAATGTCAGCCGCATCAAGATACACCCAACGACTGTCACCTTTTTCTTGCTCTGAAACCGATGGGTTGGCTCGAAGTAGAACAAAACGAACCAAATCTCGACTTTGGTTGACCGTGAAGCGAGGCGACTGGCTCAAGTCAATCATCGCTTTGCGCGTGAGCCCAGCGTTGGCCGTGTCTTGTCGATAGGTCAGCGCTTCAGCTGTGTCTTGCTCAATATCTTCTAACGCCACTTTGACGTCATCGAGCAAGGCAAGCACTTCTTGTTGATCGAACAGAACTTCTTTGGCAAATGCCTGCATCACGGTTTTCACCACATCACGCGATTCTGGGCTATGCCATAGGCAGTCTTCCAGTAACAATAAGTCCAGTGGGGCGACTTCATCACGACCATTGAAAAAAGCGGCCGCTTTTAGCAAACGCACCGCCTTTTTCCACCGGCGATCGGACACATAAAGTTCACTTGGGTCGAATTGTGATTGTTCACTGCCGGCATTTTCTACCCGCTGTTTTAGTGTGTAGAGTTTTTCGAATATCGCATCCGGCAGACCCAAGGTGGGAATAATGGTCTGCCAATCCTGATATTCTTGATGGCTAATTTTCAACTTATCGGCCACCGCCACTTCGTCCTGGCTGGGCTCGGTAAGCATCAGTTTGAAGTTTTTCTTCTCTTGGATACGATTGACGAAAACGCGGAGTAACATGCGATCATAGAGCGCATCAAGGCCACTATCGGGATCAGGCAGTTCATTGGACGCGGTAACCAACAAGCGCATAGGGACAGGATAAACATGCTCACCGTTTTTAAAAGTGCGTTCATTCACAACGGTTAAAAGAGTGTTAAGAATGGCAGGTCCGGCTTTCCATATTTCATCCAAAAATACCACATCAGCATTGGGTAGATAGCCGTCGGTTAGGCGTACGTATTTGCCTTCATCTTTTAGCGCTTGAATCGAAAGCGGGCCAAACACTTCTTCCGGGGTCGAAAAGCGCGTCATTAAATATTCAAAAAATTGGCTGTTATCAAACGCCTCGATCAAACGTTTCGCAATATAGCTTTTGGCAATGCCTGGCGGGCCGAGTAAAAACACACTTTCACCCGCGAGTGCGGCCAATAGACACATTTTGATAGTGTGCTCGCGTTCGTACACTCCACTAGATAGTGCATCAATAAGGCTTGCAATACGCTCGGGTAATAGCGCGCGACGGCTGACGGTGGCAAGATTTTGAGACAAGTGGCACTCCGCTATTTGTGGCTAGGTGTCATCGTTAACGCATTTGATTCAAATCGGTAAAAAGCTTCACTGCTCTTTAACCATGGCAAGATTCCACTACTTTGCCATTCGCTAGAGGTTTTTGTGCGCAAAAAACCGCCTAATGTGTAACTTAATATTACTTTATGTATTGATATATCATTAGCGCATCAGCTAGATAGTGACATAGATCACTATCAAGTCAATCTTGCCACTTACCGCCTTCGCGTTTGCATAGATTTTAATCTTCCCGGACAACAGGCCAAAATTGATGGCCACCCCACTCCGTCCAAGAGCCGTCATACACCGCAAGCGGATAAGCAAAATAGTGCTCGGCCACCGCGGCTAAGATACAAGCCGTCACGCCTGAACCACAGCTTGCTACGTTCAAACGTGTATCACTGAGGTGAGGTAAAACGATGTTACGTGCGATGTCTGAACTGATCACAAAACCGCGCGGATCGGTTAATTCGCTAAAAGGTAGGTTAATAGCACCGGGCATATGACCACTTCGTATACCTTCTCGAGGCTCTGGCACCTGTGCATAAAATCGTGTTTCAGGACGGGCATCAATCACATTGATTGCGGCCAGCTTTTCGGCCAGCGTGTCGCCATCAATGTAACGATACGCTTTAAAATCGGCGTGGTAAGTTGCCTCGACACGCGGCTGAGGCGGTGTATTATCTATCAGCCCCTCTGATGCCATCCAAGCAGGTAGTCCGCCATCAAGAATAAATACATCCCGATGGCCCATCACTTTACACATCCACCACACGCGAGCGGCAGAGAATAAGCCTTGCGTGTCATAGACCACTAACGTGTCTTGCGAGGCAATACCTATACCCGTGATCATTGAAGATGCTTGATTTTACGTAGAAACAGGATCATGATTCCTACCTATGAAAGTGACTTTAACCAAACAGCAGAAGCTTGAA
>NZ_MUFR01000032.1:0-42546 GCF_001996185.1 Salinivibrio costicola subsp. alcaliphilus | reverse complement strand
CTTGTCTTCGCGTGTCATGATATCGCTCCGATAGTGAAGGAGCCATATCAATATCAGGTCATCGTGGTTATCTGAATGTGGGGAGAAATGGCCGCTTACTCAAAAACGCACCGCTTCCACGGCGGTAAATCTACCGATACATCTACTCCGCTGTTTTGAAAGATGGCATTGAGGACATCAATGTCATAGCCTTCGATATTCTCGCCTTTTTTATAGTGAAAAGGTGGCCAATTCGCCCCATCACCACACACTTTAAGCGATGAGGTATCGAGTGCCATCGCTGGTCCTGATAATAAGCTGCCGGCTAAGGCCGTAGCAGAGAGTAACGCAATCTTCATAGTCAACTCCTTGAGGGATAACTCACCTCTAAGTATCGTCGACATTGTTAAAAATGCGAACGCGATTAGTCAGTCTTCTGCGATTTAGGATGCAGTAATACAGTTTCGCCAGCCTTTAGCCCTTTTCGCACTCGGCCCTCTTCGGTCAGTACCACCAAGCGTCTTATAATTTGGTTGTCTTCAACCACGTTCACATAGTCAAGTTGACCAATTTGGTAACGCGCGTTAGCAGGAACCGATAAAATAGAGCTCGCCTTTTGTGACACCGTCACTTTAACAAACATACCAGGTAGTCGTGCCTGATCGTCACCGTCTGTGACAGGCAAAGTCAAAGCAACGCGATAGCTACGTGACGTCGCATCGGCGGCCGGCGTGATCGTGCGTATCGTTCCGGTCAGTGTTTTTTCATAAGTTGGCAAGCGTAGATGAAGCGTGTCTCCAATAGTCACAAAAGGCAGTGAAGACTCGGCGATGTTCACTTGTGCCTCCATACTGTCTGGGTTGTACAACGTCAGCATCGCTGCACCCGGCGTCGCCGTATCCCCTTGATTGATAATTTTTTCGGTGATCAGTCCAGTAAATGGCGCGCGCACTAGACTAAATCCGAACTGGGTTTCGGCCTCATCCACTGCCGCGATCGCCCGGCGGTATTCAGAGCGCGCGGTATTTAAGCGGTTCTCGGCATCATCGAATTGTGATTGCGGCACGAGCTTTTTCGCTAATAAGGTTTCCATCCGGCGATAATCGCTGCGCGCAGTATTCAGTTGTGACTGTGCTGAGGCCAGTGCTTGTTGCACTTGGCGCACTTTAGCACTGAGATCGGCGTTGTCTAGGCGGATCAGTATATCGCCTTGCTCCACGCGATCGCCAACATCGACCAGGACATCGGCAACCGTTGCCGTCATTCGCGCCGCCAATGTTGCGTTTTGCCGCGCCACCAGCTGCCCTGAAAAAGTTCGGGTTTGCGGCTGCTCAATCGCGGTAAGCGTCAAGGTGTTATGATCGTCCGCTCCTTGCGAAGAGCTAGCCTTTGAGGTCACCTTTTCAGTAAAGACCCCAGCCATACCAAGAAATAGCACTAACAATCCAGTGCCCAGCACGACGGCCTGTAATCCTTTTTTCTTATTCATGCCTCGTCTCCTTCTGCCGGTAAGCCATGGGTAGGATGATTTTGATACGCTAAGTTGTACACCACAGGCACAACCAGCAAGGTAAAGACGGTTGATGCCGCAATCCCGAAAATAATGGCCCATGCGAGACCATTAAAAATGGGGTCGAGGGTAATAATCACATTCCCTAATAAGGTGGTACCGGCGGTCAGCAAAATCGGCCGCATACGTACCGCTCCCGCTTGTATTAAGGCTTCACTAAGTTCCATACCGCGCGCCAATGATTGCTGAATAAATTCAATCAATACCAGGGAGTTACGCACCACGATGCCGGCCAATGCAATCATGCCTATCATCGCGGTAGCGGTGAAAAGTGCTGGGTTTGGATAGCCGTTAATGTCGCCACTTAAGCCATTAAGCAACCAAAAACCGGGCATGATGCCGATTACCGTGAGGGGAATTGCCAGCATAATCATCCCAGACACCGCCGGTAAGCCGGTTTGGATTAGCATCACGATAAAGACGCCTAACAAAGCGGCGCCGTAAGCTATACCAAGGTCACGGAAGACATCAATGGTGATCTTCCACTCTCCCTCGCCGCTCCAAACAACATTAATATCGTCACGCACCTGCCAACCATCACCAGCACCATTGTCGAAGTAACTACGCGCTGCAAGCGGCCGTGATGTATCCGTTTTTGGCTGATTAAAGTCAGCGATCACATCAGCGACCACCTCCCCAGGTACACGTCCAATTGGCTCGGCATAGACATATACCACAGGCTGAAGATTTTTATGATAAATCGGTTGGTCCACCGGTTGTCGCTCAAAATGCCCCAACTCGCTTAATGCCACCAGCGGTTGCGGTGCATCGACCAAAGCGCCTTGCACCGATTGTTTTGCGACACCGGCACGGCCTCGTATATGAAGCGCTAATAAGGTATCCAGTTTATCGCGTGCATCCGGGGCTAAACGCAGCGTGACCGGTAAGGGATCGATTTCATCAGCATCCGCCAGGTGAGCCAACGTGACGCCTTGATTGGCCGCGCGCAATGCCTGGTTAATATCAGTGATAGCAACGCCAGACAATGCCGCTTTTTCTTGATCGACCACAAACTGCCAGCGCGATAGCGGTCCTTGAATACTGGTACTGACTTCCGAGACTAACGCTTCTCGCTCCAATCGCGCCGCAACCTGTTGGGCTTGCGCTTGAATATCTGCATAAGGCGTACTCGGTGCACCATAGACTTCTGCGACAAGGGTCGCCAGTACAGGTGGGCCGGGAGGCATTTCCACCAGTTGTATGTCGGCATTATGTTTGGCTGCGATCGATTCCAGATCATCACGCAAACGGGTCACTAAACCATGTGATTGTAATTCTCGCCGCTGCTTATCCACCAAGACGACGCGCAATTCGCCCTGATAGGGGGCATTTCGCGCAAAATAATGACGCACCATGCCATTAAAATCCATCGGTGATGCAAGCCCCGCAAACCCCGACACAGAGACAACTTCCGCTTGCTGCTGAAGATAAGTGTTCATCTCACGTAATGCATTCGAGGTCTCGACATAACTGGCGGTTTCCGGCAAATCCAACACCACCTGAAATTCGTTTTTGTTGTCATAGGGTAAGAGTTTAAGCGGCACGAGACGTAGCGCCGGTAACATCGCCGCTACCACAAACAGCCCCCCTACTACCATAAGAAACCTTTTCGCACGGCGATTATTTTTTAACAGCGGGAGTAATAATCGACGATAGCCCCGATAAAGTGGTGTCGTTTCCAAGCGATAGTCATCACCCTTATTCGAGGCACGAACAATTTTTTTCGCCAGCCAAGGCGTGACTAAAAACGCCACCAAGGTACTGATCACCACACTCACAGGCACATTAAATGCCAGTGGCGCCATGTAAGGTCCCATCATCCCGGTAATAAAAAACATCGGAGTAAACACAATAACAATCGCCACCGTCGACATGATCAGTGCCCGTTTGATTTCCAGCATCGCCAGTACAATGGTGCGACCCCGCGGCTTATTATCATGGGTCAGGTGACGTTCAATATTATCGATACTGGCTATTGGGTCGTCGACAATCAGGCCCAACGCCAAAATCAGAGCAAACAAGGTGACACGATTGATGGAATACCCAAAAGCGAGATCAAGCCCCAGTGCCGCGCCATAGCTAATCGGAATCGCGATGGCCACGACCAAGGCACTGCGCCAGTTTAAAAACAGCCCCACAAACACCACCACGGTCAGCACGGCAATACCTAAGCTCGAGACTAAATTATTGACTTTAGCATCAGCGGTTTGACCATAGTTGCGAATAATCTCAACCTCTACGCCCTCCGGGAACTGGGTATTCGCTAAACGATCGAGGGTGCGCGTTACATCGTCGGCAACCGTCACCGCGTTCGAGCCTTTTTGCTTGGCGACCGAGATAAATACAGCGGGATGCGGTTTGGTCTGTTGTTGCGATTGAATCCAAGTATCGGTGCTGGCCTCAGTGGGACCATCACTTAACGTGGCGACATCTTGTAAGTACACAGGCTTGCCATTCACAACCGCGACAACCAACTGGCGAATATCGTCACGGCTTTGATACCACTGTCCGGTTTCAAGGACATACCGCTGGCCTTGATGCTGAATATCACCGGCGTTACGTTTTTGATGACTCAGTGAAAACGCACGGGTTAAATCGGCCACACTGATTTGATAACTTGCCATTGCCGCCGGATCGAAAGCCACTAACACCTGGCGTGGCATACCCCCGACAACGTTAACCACATTGGTTTGGGGAAGGGCTTTTAAATCCAAGGTGGCTTGCTCAGCAATACGACGCAGCGCGTAATGATCGACACTATCTGGCTTATCGCTACGCAGCGCCGCCATCACAATAGGGACATCATCAATTTCAACCGGCTTAATCGCCCACTCGCTCACCGCGGCAGGGATCTCATCTTGGTTGGCGTACAGCTTGTTATATAGCTTGACCAGCGCTGATTCGCGATCTTCTCCGACATAAAAACGCACGGTCACACGCGCCGATCCGGTTTGTGTCGTGGAATAAACATACTCCACCCCGTCTATTTGACTGACTTTTTTCTCTAGCGGCTGCGTCACCTGCTTTGCCACTTGTTGCGCGCTTAAGCCCGGTGCTTGTATCAGCACATCTGCCATCGGCACCACAATTTGCGGATCTTCCTCTTTGGGTGTAAGCCACAGCGCGGCAGCCCCAACCAAAAGTGCCAACGCAATTAAAATAGGCGGAAAAAAACTGTTCATCACACGGGTAATAAACGGGCCTTGAGGTTGATCATCTCGCATAGCAGTTCCTTGTTGCTGTCGTCCGTGCGCATCCTTTACGGAATGGATATAACGTCTACATGCCTAGATATAACTTAGTTAACCATCGCCGTCTGATATGTTGGTAGCATCACAACAACGAGTAATAAATCAAGATTACGGGCAATAGATGCGTTGTAACGTGGCGATAATATCCGCGACGTTGGGATCTCGTAAGCGATAAAATACCTGCTGTGATGATTTACGTACGCTCACCAGTTGATGACGTTTGAGCACGCTTAAGTGTTGAGAAAACGCCGACTGACTGAGGCTCGAACCTTGTTGCAACTGTCCCACATGGGTTTCTCCAGCCAGTAGCTGACATAACACCACCAGGCGCTCAGGATGCGCCATTACCTTCAACAAGGTCGCCGCTTTCGATGCTTGTTGTCGCATTGCGCCAATGTCCATATCAGGCACATCATCTTTTTCATATAACCCTGTCTGAACCACCATGTTAGGCTCCTGTTGTAAGGACTTCATTAAGCTTAGCTCCCTTTATTATTTAGTCAACTCTAATTTAGACAGATTATCATTAGACTTTTCTAAACATAGCGACTACAGTGAAACTAACGCTGGATTCAATCCACATAACAGGACACGCACCCAAAGCAACCAACGTCAGTCGAGCGGTAGCTACGGTGCAATATCAATGCAAAGGAGTCTTACAATGACAATTGAAAATGCAGTTCGCGTGATCGCTGGCAGCATAGTGCTGCTTTCTGTGGTACTTACCCTCACCGTGCACAGCCAATTTGTTTGGCTTACTGTATTCGTGGGCGTAAACCTCATTCAAAGCGCGTTTACAGGGATTTGTCCGGCAGCCTTTTTCCTGAAAAAACTTGGATTACGTCACGCTTAACGGAGTCAAAATGACCAAGATAGTAATTATTGGAGGCGTCGCCGGTGGCGCTTCTGCTGCAGCTCGTGCACGCCGTCTGACCGAGGACGCTGAGATCATTATGTTCGAACGCGGGCCCTACGTTTCGTTCGCTAACTGTGGTTTGCCTTACCATATCGGTGGCGATATCACGGATCGCAGTAAGCTCTTGCTACAAACGCCAGATAGTTTTCGTGCGCGCTTTAATGTCGATGTGCGTATTAATAGCGCCGTCAGTAACATTGACCGCGAAAACAAAACCGTTACGGTCACTCGGGCCGATGGCAGCACCTATCAAGAGAGCTACGACAAATTACTATTAAGCCCTGGCGCGGCGCCAATTATGCCGCCGATTCCTGGCTTAGATAACCCACTCACACATTCTTTGCGCAACATCCCGGACATGGATGCAATTTTGCACACCATCGAGATGAACAATCCTAGTCACGCAACCGTCGTCGGCGGAGGCTTTATTGGTCTCGAGATGATGGAAGCACTCCATCAGCGTGGCATTGAAACCACCCTTTTAGAAATGGCCGATCAGGTGATGACGCCGGTTGACCGCGAAATGGCAGGCTTTGCCCATCAGAGCATTCGTGATCATGGCATTGATTTACGCCTGGGGACGGCCTTGGCGTCGGCCGAATACATTCCAACCACGCATGTGGCCAGTGATGACGCCGGTGAACCCAGTGAACCGCAACACTTAGAAGGTTCACTGAGCCTCACGCTAAATAATGGTGACACGCTACACACTGAATTGTTGATCATGGCTGTCGGCGTAAAACCTGAAGTCACCCTAGCACAACAGGCCGGCCTGGCGATTGGTGAAAAAGGCGGGATCGTGGTCAACAGCACCATGCAGACCCAAGACCCAGATATTTATGCGGTCGGGGATGCCGTCGAAGAAATCGACTTTGTCACTCACAAGCCGACGCTGGTACCACTGGCTGGACCGGCTAACCGTCAAGGGCGCATGGCCGCTGACAACATGCTAGGAAGCACTGAGCATTATCTTGGCACCCAAGGCACCGCCATTTGTAAGATTTTCGATCTGGCCGTTGCCTCTGTGGGCCAAAATGAGAAGCAACTTAAACAGGCCAACATTGATTACCAAAAAGTCTATGTTCACGCGGCAAGTCATGCGGGTTACTACCCGGGCGCAGAAATTGTCTCGTTTAAAATGTTATTTGCACCCGACACGGGTGCTATTTTAGGCGCACAAGCGGTAGGCAAAGATGGCATTGATAAACGCATTGATGTCATGGCGGTTGCACAGCGTGCTGGGATGACGGTTGAGCAACTGCAGCATTTGGAGCTGACCTATGCCCCACCGTATGGCAGTGCTAAAGATGTGATCAACCAAGCCGCGTTTGTAGCAACTAACCTGATCAAAGGTGACGCAAAAGCGGTTCATTATCACGATTTAGCGACCCTAGGTGATGACCAAGTGCTTCTGGATGTGCGCAATGCCCCCGAACGCGAAAACGGTGAGTATATCGAAGGCGATATCCATATTCCGGTTGACGAACTGCGCGGGCGCATTCATGAGCTTCCCAAAGACAAAGAAATTTTGATTTACTGCCAAGTCGGCTTGCGCGGCAACGTCGCCTATCGCCAGTTAGTCAATCATGGCTTTAGAGCCCGTAATTTACTAGGCGGCTATCGCACTTACAAGTTTGCCACAGCTTAAACGCGAATCATTGCCAGTCAAAAGCGCGAGCCAATGCTCGCGCTTTTTGTTTATTGGAAAACCCGCCCAACTTGGCTTATACATATTAAGTACCGTCATGGTTTGTTAGTTTTGTCAATAATTAAGATACTAACTTAGAGTTCACACCTTTTGCCTCAATACTTTAAAGGTCACTAACGGAGAGAATTGATATGCTAGGCCGTTCTAACTCTCATTTACAAGCGCTTGAGCAAGCCATCATTGCGATCGTTACGATTGATCATCGTAATAATGTTACCTTTTTTAATAAAGCGGCAGAGAGTATCTGGGGATACACTGCCAAAGAAGTATTGGGTCAGAATGTGGCCATGCTGATCCCCACCGAATTACAAGCCAACCACGACAGCTACGTTAACCGACACAGATCTGGGGGAGAAGATCGCATCGTCGGGCGTTCTCGTGAAGTGCAGCTCAGACGAAAAGACGGCTCATTGACTTGGGTGCAACTGTCTTTATCCAAGATACGCGTCTCTGGCAAAATTCATTACACGGCATTTGTTCGTGATGTTACCGCTGAACGAGATGCGCGAGAGATGGTGACCCAAACCCTCGAACAAGCGCTTGATGCTGTGGTGTGTATTGATGAAAACAATTGTATTACCTTTTATAACAAAGCGGCCGAGCAGCTGTGGGGATAGAGGCCGCTCGTGCCGGTGAGCTCGGACGCGGCTTTGCGGTGGTCGCCGATGAGGTTCGCCAGTTGGCTCAAGTCTCTCACCAATCGAGCAAACAAATTAGCGAGTTGGTAGAAAGTACGGTTCAAAGCATTGATGAGCTTGCGGTTTTATTGAACGACATTGAAAGCTAGAGCGTCAATAAGCGCGAGATAAAAACACTCGCGCTTTTTCTTTTTATACGTTGGCCAAAGTCATGACCATTAAACCGACTGGACTATAGCCAACTGCTCTAAAGGCGCTGGATGTCCAAGATAAAAACCCTGCGCGTATTCACAATCGAGCTGTTTTAGTAACGCTAGTTGCGCACGCGTTTCTATACCTTCAGCTACAACATGAATACCCAAACCTTTAGCAATCCCGATAATGCCGGCAGTAATCGCTTTAGCACGGTGGTCTTTTTCCATCGCCTGGATAAAACTACGATCAATCTTAATTTCATCCACGTTGATCCGGTTAAAAATACCCAACGAGGTATAGCCGACACCAAAATCATCGATCGAAAAGGTAACGCCATGGCGTTTAAGTGTATCAACAACCCGCGCGCACTCAATAATGTCATCTAATGCGGCAGTTTCTGTGATCTCCAGGCAAAGATAACGAGCGAATTCAGGGTTGGCCTGCAAATAGGTATCGATACGTGCTATCGCGTCCACACTGTTAAATTCAACCGCGGAGATATTGACCGATACCCGTTTAACCATATTGCCTAGCAGCTGACTTTCATTCAGTTGTTTGGCGGCTTTTTCTAACACCAGTGCCGTTAAATCCTCGCAAAAATGCTGCTCTTCAGCTAGGGGAATGAACACACTCGGGGGTATATTGCCATATTGATCGTGTGTCCATCTTGCCAACACCTCTAGGCCGGTTAACTCTCCAGAAGACAAGCGATACTGTGGCTGAAAAACAATATCAATCTGCTTATCATCAATGGCTTGGCGAAGATCGTAGACAAGATTTTGCCGCTTTTTAGCCTCTTCTGTCAGATAGATATCATGATATGCAACGGCATTTTTATGCTTCTTCGCTTCGTTCAATGCGCGTGTCGCCGCTGTCATTAAAGCCGTGGTGTCTTCGCCATCCGAGTCAAACACCGCCACGCCTACCGAACAGGTAATGTCTCTATCGTATCGTTGCAAAAACTGGTTACACTGACGATGTAACTTGTCAATGTATGGCGTCATTTCGCAAACATCGGACAACGTCAACAAACATGCAAATCTATCGGCGTGAACTCTCGAGGTTAGGTTTTCAGGCACGGTGGGCGTATCTATTTTACGCGCCACCCCCATCAGCAGTTGATTGGTGCGATCAAAGCCCAGCTTATTGGTTACCGACGTGTAGTTATCAATGTCGAGTACAAACAACATATAGCACGACTCAGCATTAGCACGCTGCAGTAATGTATCAGCGCGACGAATGAATACGGAGGGACTATGAAGCCCGGTAACCGTATCGATGTCACTCGCTCGCTCTAAATCACGATTATTTTTCTGTGCTAACCCCCAAAGTAACACTGAGGTAATAACGACAAACAGGTGCCCCTTGAACGACTGTGCCCAAGTATACATTTCAAGATTATCGGACAGCACGTTAACCAATTTATCGGAAAACAGTATCCACAACGAAGCAAAAAAGAAGTAAGTTAATGCTAATTTTAGTGCGTAGTACGTTGTTTTCTTCATTAAAAGCCTTTTATCTCTTAACACTGCTCAGTTGTTCCTCTTTGACACCTACGGCTGTGATATTCGTCGAGTATAGCAGCTCTATCGCTTCACAGCTTCAAGCTATTGAATCAAATAAGTATAATTTGCCCAGTGTTGCTCAGATAACCAAAATGCAGAGAGCGTAACCTACCGACTCTATGATTGCACCTTCGGTTTTTACTGACTAAGACGGTGCGTATTGCTCAGTCTAGCTTAAATTAGATTGGAGCAACGATTAACACAGGTCAACACGTCCAACAAGCAAATAAAACACCCAACCCTAAATTAGTATTGACTTATAAATGTGTTCAAGTATGCTGCCCTTCTCCTTTAGCCATAACGTTTTTTGACTCACTGAGAGGAAAATCATGACGTTTCAAATCCCATGGGATGCCTTGTTTGGTGGCATGCTGGTTGGCACTGCCTGTCTCGCACTTTTAGCACTCAATGGCCGTATTGCCGGGATCAGCGGTATTGTGTCAGGCGCGTTATCATCACACGGCCGTGAAGCTCAATGGCGAGGTCTGTTTTTGCTGGGTATGGTCAGTGCGGGGGTCTTCATGCCATTTATCGGTTTCGAACTACCCAACTACACAAGCCTTGCGCCTGCACTCACACCTATGGTTGCCGTACTCGCGGGGTTGCTGGTCGGGATAGGCACTAAATTAGGTAACGGCTGTACCAGTGGTCATGGCATTTGTGGCATGGGTCGCTTATCGAAACGGTCAATCGTGGCAACGCTCACTTTTATGGGTGCTGCCTTTGTCACTGTTTTTGTTCGTTTACACTTTTAAGGACGTTTATCGCTTATGTTTCGCCTTGTTGCTCTACTCTCAGGCTTTATCTTCGGTGTGGGTATGATGGTGTCAGGCATGGTCAATCCCGCGAAGGTGATTGGCTTTCTGGATGTATTCGGCCAGTGGGATCCCAGCCTTGCGTTTGTGATGGGCGGTGCGCTGTTGGTCTTTGTTCCCGGCTACTTTTTGGGCGTACGTCGGCAGAAAAACCCCGTACTGGCCGATCAATTTTGTCTACCCAAGACGCAAACGCTTGATAAAAAACTCATCGGCGGCGCATTACTCTTTGGCACCGGCTGGGGACTCGCCGGACTTTGCCCAGGACCGGCGATCACGGCTATTGGCTCCGGCGCACTACCGATCGGTCTATTTGTGATTAGCATGCTAGTGGGAATGCGGCTTGTACAAGTGTTCAATGCCAGCTCAAACCGCGCTCTCGCGACAGAAAGTTAACAAACAACGAGTAAAAAAGAGCAGGCGGCGCAATCGCCGCCTGCTCACGATTTATCCTATTACGACGAGAACAATCCCGACGATAAATAGCGATCGCCGCGATCGCAAATAATGGCCACCACCACAGAGCCGGGTTCAGCTTTGGCAACTTGCAGTGCCGCATATACGGCCCCGCCAGAGCTCACACCCGCACAAATCCCCTCTTCTCGCGCTAATGCTCGCGCCGTTTCTTTGGCGTCTTGCTCAGAAATATCCATCACCACATCGATATGCTCATCGGTATAAATACCCGGTAAATACTCAGCCGGCCAGCGCCGGATCCCAGGGATGGCACTGCCCTCTGTCGGCTGTAAGCCAATGGTTTTTATCGCGGGGTTTTGCGTTTTTAGGTACTTTGATGTGCCCACAATCGTGCCTGTAGTGCCCATGCTGGCAATAAAGTGGGTGATTTTTTGTTGGCTTTGCTGCCAAATTTCAGGTCCTGTACCAGTCACATGAGCCTGAAAATTATCCGGATTATTGAACTGATCCAACACTTTACCCTTGCCCTGTGATTGCATGGATAACGCCAAATCACGCGCACCTTCCATACCCGACGCTTGAGAGACGAGAATCAACTCACTGCCATAGGCACGCATCGCATCTTTGCGCTCCTGGGTAGCATTTTCAGGCATGATTAAAATCAGGCGATAGCCTTTAATCGCCGCCGCCATTGCCAGCGCTATCCCGGTGTTGCCACTGGTCGCTTCAATCAAGGTATCGCCCGGTTGGATATCTCCCCGCGCTTCAGCCTGCACAATCATGTTCAGCGCGGGCCTATCTTTGACTGAACCGGCCGGGTTATTGCCTTCAAGTTTAACCAAAACAGTACTCCCCGTATCAGCGCCTAGACGCTGCAAGCGTATCAAGGGTGTTTGTCCTACGTAGTCTTCAAGCGTTGGGAAATCAGTCACGTCTCTTACCTCTGCCTATCTTTTTCACTGGCGTCATGCCGTGGGGCACTGTCTATAAACGCCATGTTACAAGGGTTTATCACTGGCACGCAGATAAATTGTCACTAACATATACAAAATGGTTATAGTAAAACTGTTTTTTATTCCTAATGATTGCTTTTATTCTGTGACTTATAGCTACTTCTTTTGTTGAACAAGCATCAACCGGTCATTAAGGAACATTACAATGAAGGTATTCAAAACGCTGGCTCTCTCGGCCCTACTTGCCACCAGCAGCGCACAAGTATTCGCCGCTGAACAAACACTGTTGAACTCTTCTTATGATATAGCAAGGGAGCTTTTTGCCGACTACAACCCACTATTCGCAGAGCACTGGCAAGAAAAAACCGGCGACTCCGTAACGATTAAGCAATCCCATGGCGGTTCATCGGCGCAAGCGCGCGCAATTATGCAAGGGCTGCAAGCGGATGTCGTCACCTTTAACCAAGTCACTGATGTGCAGGTACTGCACGATCGTGGCAAACTGATCGATGCCAATTGGAAAGACAACTTCCCCAATAGCAGCTCGCCCTATTATTCCACCACCGCCTTTTTGGTGCGTAAGGGCAATCCCAAAAATATTGAAAACTGGGACGACCTTGCCAAAGACGATGTCGCATCGGTCTTTCCTAACCCAAAAACCTCAGGCAATGCGCGCTATACCTATTTAGCCGCGCTCGGTTATGCGCAAAAAACGTTTGGCAAAGACAACACTGAACAGCAAGATGCGTTTTTGAAGCAGTTACTCGCCAATGTGGCCGTATTTGATACCGGCGGCCGTGGCGCAACCACCTCATTTGTTGAACGTGGCATTGGCGATGTCTTAGTCACCTTCGAATCAGAGGTAAATAACATCCGCCAACAATATGGCAGTGATGATTACGATATCGTTGTGCCTAAAACCTCGATCCTGGCTGAATTCCCTGTTGCCGTGGTAAAGCGAAATGCTAAACGCAATGGCACTACTGAACTGGCGACAGAGTATTTGTCTTATCTTTACAGTGAAAAAGCGCAGCGCTTACTGGCTAACTTTAATTACCGCGTTCATCACCAAGCCGTCGCAGACGAGTATGCCGATCGCTTCCCTCAGGTTGAATTACTGACGGTAGAAGAGATTTCAGGTAGCTGGGACAAGGCGATGAAAACCCACTTTGCTAGTGGCGGAAAGCTAGACCAGCTCCAGCGCCGTTAATTTCTATTACGACTTAAATCGAGACGTTATGCCATCGTTATCGCATCAACGCCAATCTATGCCACGGGGAGTGCGTCATCAGCGCGTACTCCCAGGGTTTGGTATCAGTCTGGGCGTATCGCTATTGTTTATTAGCCTGATTTTACTACTGCCAGCCAGTGGTTTAATCATGCAAACCAGTCAAATGACTTGGCAAGAATATTGGTTTGCCATCTCAGACCCACGTATTGTCGCCAGTTATAAAGTCACGGCCGGCGCGGCGCTTATCGCTTCCTTATTTAATGGTGCGATTGGACTGCTCTTTGCGTGGGTGTTGGTGCGTTACGATTTTACGGGTAAACGCTTTATTGACGCGTTGGTGGATTTGCCTTTCGCACTGCCCACCGCAGTCGCCGGTGTCACCCTCGCTACCTTGTATGCCGATAATGGCTGGATAGGTAGCGTGCTCGCGAACCTCGGTATACAAGTGGCTTATACGCCGATAGGCGTTATGATTGCGATGATGTTTACCAGCTTGCCGTTTGTCGTGCGCACCGTACAGCCCGTACTGGAAGAAATTTCTCAAGAGGAAGAAGAAGCTGGCACCTTATTAGGCGCAAGCGATTTTGCCGTGTTTTGGCGCGTTATCCTGCCGACCATCAAACCCGCTTTATTCGTGGGTATCGCCTTATCTTTTACGCGCAGTCTTGGCGAATTTGGGGCCGTGATTTTTATTGCAGGCAATACGCCTTACGTCAGCGAGATCACCTCCTTGATGATTTTTGTCCGTTTGCAAGAGTTTAATTTCCCAGCGGCAAGTGCGATTGCCTCAGTGATTTTGATGGCATCATTGTCGTTACTGTTTGCGATCAACCTATGGCAAGGCCGCTACTTAAAACGTATTCACGGTCGCTAAGGATAGCTTTATGACTCCCCACACTGCCCGAATCGGTGATTCTGTTTGGATCAAACGTAGTTTGATTGGCTTAATGCTGATACTGGTTGCGCTCGTGTTGGTGCTTCCCTTATTGAGCATTTTTTCTATTGCATTTTCTGACGGTATTGGTACCTATTTTGAGCACCTTCTTGCCCCCGATACACGCCATGCGATTGGGTTAACGCTATTGGTTGCCGTTATCACGGTGCCGGTTAACTTAGTGTTTGGTGTCATGCTCGCATGGGCGGTAACTCGGTTTCAGTTCCCAGGCCGAAAACTGGTCACCACCTTGATTGATATTCCCTTCGCGGTATCACCTGTGGTCGCTGGTCTACTCTATTTGCTGCTGTACGGTAGTAACGGCTGGCTAGGCGCGTGGTTGTTTGAGCATGATTTACAAGTGATGTTTGCACTGCCTGGCATTGTTTTAGTCACCATTTTTGTCACCTGCCCCTTTGTTGCTCGCGAGCTTATTCCGCTGATGCAACAGCAAGGACACGCCGAAGAAGAAGCGGCGGTGATTTTAGGGGCGTCTTGGTGGCAACTGTTTCGACGCGTCACCTTACCGAACATCAAGTGGGCCCTGATATACGGGGTGATCTTGACCAATGCCCGGGCCATCGGTGAGTTTGGCGCGGTGGCAGTGGTGTCAGGTAGCATTCGTGGCCAAACCAATACTTTACCTTTGCAAGTGCAGCTTCTGTATGAAGACTATCAAACCCAAGCCGCGTTCGCTTGTGCCTCTTTGCTTGCCTTTATGGCATTGGTAACGTTGGCGCTCAAAGCCTTAGTGGAGTGGCGTCAGCAACGCGCACAGACAAACGTAACGCCGCTTGATGAGCACAGCGCGTCAACGCCAGCCCAATTTATCCCACAAACGACCCAGAGTGAGCAGTAACATAATGCAAATTCAATTAGACAATATCACCAAACACTTTGGCCAGTTTCAGGCACTTTCGCCGCTATCTCTCACCATAGAAAAGGGTGAAATGATGGGGTTACTTGGACCATCAGGTTCGGGAAAAACCACGTTACTGCGGATTATTGCGGGGTTAGAAAACAGCAATAGTGGCCAAATCCATTTTGGCGAACGCGATGTCACCCAGGTGCATGTTCGCGATCGACGCGTTGGCTTTGTCTTTCAAAACTACGCTTTGTTTAAACACATGACAGTCGCTGAAAACATTGCGTTCGGCTTACAAGTCATGCCGCGGCGCGAGCGCCCTTCAGCGGCCGCCATCACTCAACGAGTTAACGAGCTGCTCGAGGTGGTCCAGCTTGGTCATCTTCGCCAGCGTTATCCCGAACAATTATCGGGCGGACAAAAACAACGTATCGCTCTGGCACGTGCACTCGCGACGCAACCAGAAATTTTACTTTTGGATGAACCGTTTGGGGCATTAGATGCGCAAGTACGTAAAGAACTACGACAATGGTTACGACGCCTACATGATGAAATGGCATTCACTAGCGTGTTCGTCACTCACGATCAAGATGAAGCGCTGGAGCTATCCGATCGGGTGGTGGTGATGAGTAACGGGCAAATTGAACAAGTCGATAGCCCGGTTGATCTGTATGCTTCGCCGAAGAGTCGATTTGTGTTTGATTTTTTGGGGAACGTGAATGTCTTTTCCGGCCAATTTCAGCAAGGGGTATGGAAAAATGGTAACGCCTTTATCGAACCCGCCCTCAATGCGCAGACCAAACAATCCGGCGATTTGTATGTACGCAGCCATGAACTGACCATCACCGATAAACCGAACAGCCAGGTATCGCTGCCCATGCGCGTGGTATCAGTCAACCCTGTCGGCGCCGAGGTACGCGTATCACTGGCACCACAAGGTTGGGAAAGTGATCAATTGTGGGAGGCCACCCTAACTCATCATGCTTGGCAAGCCGCATCGTATCAAAAGGGCGATACCGTTTATGCCATGCCACATATTGGGTATTTCTTTAACCATGACGATACAGCCCCCCACCGGCTGCAATGGCCATTTTTGGCGGCAGATAGCTTGGTGTATGATATTTAATAATATAAAAAGGGATTTTTCGCATAGTCGAAGATAAATAGAACATCTGCGAACTTATGATCAGAAAACGCGGGTTCAATTACCCGCGTTTAAACATAAACAGTAACAGTATTATCTATAAAGCACTAGCTCTTAAGGTTACTGCCTCGCGTTTCTATTACTTTTTGGTACCAATAATACGACGCCTTCTTTTTCCTGGCTAAACCATTATCATGGTCAACATAGATGAACCCGTATTGCTTTTTAAACCCGTTGAGCCAGCTCAATAAATCAATTGCCGACCATGCGTAATAGCCTTTGACATTCACACCAAGCTCTATCGCTTTTTTTACAGCCACCAAGTGATCATTAATAAAATTAATCCTTGGAATGTCGCAGACCTCACCATCTATAATAGGGTCTTCATCCCCTAAACCATTTTCAGTAATATATATTCTGATATCACCATAGTACTCTTTTAGTAGCTGTAGACCACTCACAAAGCCATCAGGTGATATTTCCCATCCCCATTTTGTATATCGCTTATCATCCATCGCGACCGTTCGGTATACACCGTCAAAGCTCGGATTACCGGGGGCTCCTGTCGCGTTCTCTCGCGTCGGCTCAACAACATCGCCTGGCATATGTATTCTTTCTACCCGCATGGGCTGGTAGTAGTTTAATCCAATAAAGTCATTGAGTGGTGCAGCAATTATTAAACTTTCTCTATCATCTGCCGTTATTTTGGGTTGGATACCTTGGGTTTCGAGCCACGCCATCACATAGTCTGGGTACTCTCCCTTCAAAATAGGGTCATAAAACCAATTAAGGTTAAACTGATTAGCGTGCATGGCTGCAAATAGGTTATCTTCACTATTATCAATTGAAAACGCGGGTGTGAAGACATGGCTCAAGCCTATTTCTCCATATTGTTTACGCTTTTTATATGCGATTACAGCTTTAGCATGCGCAGTAAAAACATGATGCGTCGCTTGAAAATACTTTTCTGGCGCATTATGAATACCCGGAGGATGCGCACCCGCAAGATATCCGTGCCCACAAAAAATAACGGTTTCATTGAATGTAATAAAATGTTTGACACGATCACCAAAGCTCTCAAAACAAACGTTTGCATAGTTCAAAAAAGCATCGATTGTTTTTCTATTTAACCACCCTCCGTCTTTTTCCAAACAGAGAGGAAGGTCCCAGTGATAGAGCGTTACAAAAGGAACTATTCCATATTTTAAACACTCATCAATGATATTGTTATAAAACTCAATACCTTTAGGATTTATAGCGCCTACACCATCAGGAATAATTCTTGCCCAAGAAATAGAGAAACGATAAGACTCAAGCCCCATCTCAGCCATTAACTTAATATCTTCTTTGTAACGATGATAGTGATCAATCGCCACTTCACCCGTTGTTCCTTCAAAGGTTTTTCCCGGGATTTTTACAAACTCATCCCAGTTAGTCGGCCCTTTACCGTCGACATCCGTTGCCCCTTCGATTTGATAAGAAGCCGTCGCGGCGCCAAAAAGAAAATCATGTGCAAATTTCATAAAAACATCTTTTTATACTAGAGGCTTAGTCGAATCGCGCACAAATAACTCACCCACAACAATCTCTGGTCTTATAGTTACTTGATCCTCGATAAGTTGTTGGGCAACTTCCATCGCTCTTTCCGTAATACGTTCGATAGGAATATCAACTGTCGTAAGCTGTGGTACAACAAACTCAGTCATTTTTTCATTATCGATACTCACGATTGATACATCTGAAGGTACATCAATGCCTTTCTCTCGACAGGCACGTAAAATACCAATAGCAATATCATCACTCGCTGCGACAATGGCACTGAAACGCCAATTGTTGGGAATTTGTTCCAGCGCTTGTTCATAGGCTGCTTTTACATCAAAGCCACACACCAAATGCTGTGTTTCCACAGAAAAGGGCTGCTTCTCAGTAATCGCTTTAAAAGCCTCTAACCGAACTTGGGTCGTCCTTGTTGTTGGACAAGGCCCAAAATACGCAATGTGTCGATGACCAATGCTCATAAGATGGGTCGCCGCCGATTCTATCGCGCGCTTTTGATCAAATGCAATTGAATAACCTGCCGATTCTGGAAGCTCTTGCCCAACGTGAATCAAAGGCGTGGATATTTCATGATTAAGCTCGATAAGTTGTTGCGCCGTCAGCTGACGGCTGTAAAGCACAATCACATCACACTTTTGTTCAACCAGGGAGCTCACTGCTTGTAATTCAAACTCAGCTTGGTTTTTTCCATCCGCAATAATCAGCTGCTTGCCCATTCTAGTAGCACTGGCAGATGCTTGCTTTAATAAACTACCAAAGTAGCTGCCATCAAAGTCCGATAGCACTAGGCCAATACTGTTGCCGCTACTCGCAGCTAATGTTTGAGCCAAGCTACTGGGTCGATAGTTCAATTGTTCAATAGCTGCTTCAACTTTTACTCGGGTACTCTCTTTGACCTGTCCAGTCTTATTGATAACACGAGACACTGTCGCCTTAGATACACCGGCAGCCTTGCAAACATCTTTAATCGTGGCCATTCGTACCTCTAAAGGTGAGAGGGAGTTTCCCTCGAAACTACAAACTTTCGGATTTTCAGTATTGTAACATTAATTACACAGAATCCAGTTTGCGATGGATAGCAATTAATTCTTCAACCAATTCTCTGGCTAACATGCTGGTCATAATATGATCCTGGGCATGCACCATCACCAAATTCACGGGCACCTTTCCTTCGCCCTGATCGAGCCCAATCAGCTGAGTCTGTACATCATGTGCTTGCTTCGAGGCGACAGACGACTGAGACAGGTATTCGTCAACCGCGTTCCAGTCACTCGCTTTCGCGGCTCTCAACGCCTCCATTGCGAAAGACTTTGCTGAGCCTGCATTGATGATGAGCTCCATCACCGTTGATTCTTGGTCAAAATCTGCTAGTGGTGTCATTAGTTTTCCTCCCCTTGGGCTTCTTGTGCTAAAAGCTGTTTTTCATAAACTTTAAAAAATGGATAATAGATGGCGGTTGCGACAAGCATGAGGACAACAACTAATATAGAAGAGCTAATTGCCCAACCTGCTGCCCATGCCGCGCCAACCGGAGCAGGTGCAGTCCAAGGCACCACTGAAATCACAGCACCTACAATTCCCGTTTTGACACAAAAGTACGCAATCGTGGCGTTAACCAGTGGGGCTGTAATAAACGGAATAAAGAAGGTGGGATTCATAATCAAAGGGGTGCCAAATATCACAGGCTCATTGATATTGAAGAGCGAAGGTACAACACTGATTTTCCCGATTGTCTTTAGGTGAGCAGCACGGCTACGCATAAACAAAAAGACCAGGCCTAATGTCGCACCAGAGCCGCCAAGCACGATAAAGAAACTCCAAAAACCCTCTACAAATACATGAGGAATTTGAGCACCAGCAGCAAGCGCAGTTTGATTGGCAGACAGGTTGGTGAGCCAAAAAGCTTGCAACATACCGCCGACAATAGCAGCACCATGAATGCCTGCAAACCACAATACATGTGTAAGTAGCACGGCCAAAAGAATAGCTGGCAACGAGTCAGCAGCACTGACCAGAGGTTTGAATGCCGTCATGATAGCTTCAGGGATGATCATGCCGGTCTGACTTTCAATATATAAATTGAGAGGATATATAGTCAGTACAACCAGTAGTATCGGAATCAACAAATCAAAAGACTGTTTGATTTTACCAGGCACTTGCTCAGGCATTTTGATGCCTATGTTTTTCCTTTGGAGGAAATACATCAGCTCTGTACTATAAAGAGACACAAGAATTGCCGTAAAAATACCTGTACCGCCTAAATATCCCGCAGGCAGTCCTCCTTCAGTCAGTGGCGCAGCTACCAATAGGAAGGACATCAACGACAGCATCGCTGGCATGAATGGCTCCATACTGTAACTTTGCGCCAAGTTATAAGAGATGGCGGCGGTGATATAGACAGACATAATGCCCATCGTCATATTAAATGGTGTGAGTAGTTGCCCTTGATATTGCTCAGCAAGCTGCAACCATACTTGAGCAATGGCCCAGTTTGAATCCGCTGCAAACGGAGGGAAGGCAAATATGAGTAGAAATGAGCCCACAATCATAAATGGCATCGCAGAGATAAATCCATCTCTCATCGCCATAATATGGCGCTGAGACGCTGCCTTACCGGCAACAGGCGTTACTCTATTCTCAATAAACCCAAACACATTATCCGTTAATGTCGTCATTATGAGCCCCCTAACCTAGCTCTACTAACGTATCATTGAGGATTTTTTCACCATTCATCATTCCATAATCCATGGAGTTAATGACTTTTACTTTTTTGTCTTGTTTAGCTGCGCTTGCGGAAAAATCTGCCTCTTTATATTTCACTTGCGGTCCCAGTAAGCAGATATCGAACTTGGGAAGCATATTTTCAAACTCATCCAAACCAACTGCTTGAATATCAGCTTCTATGCCTTGGCTCTTCGCCGCCTGTTCCATTTTCTTGACCACCATGCTGGTTGACATTCCCGCTGCACAACAAAGAAGAATTTTTACCATTTTCATACCTCTTGACATTCAAGTTACTTAACCAATAGCCCTAATCTATCCAAAAAAGAAACCGGTTTCAGTAACCGGTTTCAAAGTTGAAGACGAGGATCACAGAAACCGGTTACATCAAGTGAGTCATTGTGGTTTTGATCACATTGCCGGGAGGCTCTGTATGGGTTGAACGAAGAATTCGGAACGGGTAGATATAGGGAGAGAGGATAAGGTAAAACAACTATGCACTGACGCTATACATTAAACCGATAGCGCCGCGGTTTCGGTTATTTCTAGGCATAAGTAACGCACGAATTCTGGGTTCAATTGTAAGTAATAATCAATACGCTGAATCGCACTCTTTCGGTTATACTCAACCGCAGAAATATTCACCGACACACGCTGAATGACATTTCCCAACAGACCACTATGTGTAACTACTTGGCGGCTTTTTCGAGTACAAGCGCCGTTAGGTCTTCGCAAGAAGACTTGCTTTTCTGCGAGAGGAATAAATGTACCAGATTGCACCACCATAGGTTTTCTGGGTCCATCTCGCCAAAACTTCTAAGCCAGTTAGCTAGCCCGACGCCAAGCGATATTGCGGTTGAAAGACAATCTCAACCTCTTTGTTATTGATTTCGACTCCGAGTACGGAAACGAGGACCTACACTTTTGAGCTTGTTCGGTTAAATGAATATCATGATAAATTAAGGTGTCTTTGCGTTTTTTAGTCTCATTAAGAGCGATCATAGCTGCAGTCATCAAGGTGATGGCATCCAAGGCGAGCTCGCGAATATTTTTTTAACCAAAGAAGAATCGGTTTAACGATCACTTCTGGCTGTGGTCATATAGGCCGATTCTAAAATGGTTCGGGATGGATACCGTGGACATCGATACATGTAAAGACTACTTCAGCGCCGTTGATGATAATCGCTAGAGTGCCAAGATAACCTACCCGCTATTCGGCCTGCTTTTTTCCTCATTATGCGCGGTTATTTCGAGGTCGAGAGGATGGTACGAGATTCAAGAATACATCCCTAAACACCTTCTCTAATGAAAGCGCTAAAATAGCTTAAAACAGGATCAAATACAGAATATTCGCATTTGCATTCGACCCTTGTCACTTCAGATTAGTTACTGACACGAACCACAACAGAAGTTTTTACCGTGCTCTGACGCTGCTGCCTGTTTTTCAGTAAAAAGTATGTTGTTCTCCAGGTGAATATGCTCGTGCAAATCATCCTGTAACTCTTTTAAACCATTGTACAGAGCTGTCCAAGTACCACATGCGCCTTCCGGTAGTGTCAGATTGTTGGTTAACCGATTAATTTTCACCAACTCGGCTTCGTGCTGCACGTGTTCTTCTTCCATGACAGAAATAGGACCACTTGGATACACACCGCGCGACAGCATTGGGAAAAGAATTTGTTCTTCTTTCATCATATGACTTTCCAATTCCTGCAACATAGCGTCCAGATGCTCCGCTAAACCGCGTGGTGCGAGTTCGTGGTCACCATGCACGTCTTCCACTTTCATTGCCAGTTGCTTAAGTTCTGGTAATTGCTCACGATGGCGTTGATGGAAACGTAAATAAATGTGCTCGATTAATTCCTGCGCTGTTGCTTGTTGCCATTTGGCTTCGCTATCCGCCAACCTTTGCTGTAAATCACTCATGCTAAACTCCTTAACTTAATCCGCAACTCCAGGAACTACTCCCGGATGAAACATGAATTCCTAAGTAACAGTGCAACAAGTGCGCCAACTTCTATCCAATTGTAATTATTGACATTCAGAAACCCCACGGTAGTATCAACCCTAACAATTAGGGTAGTTTTTACCAATATAGTGGATTTAACTATGCTACAAGAAAGTGTTTTAGCCGATTTGTTAACAGAGCAACCTACAGCTGTACGATTGCAGAATCTCGTCAGTACGTTGCGACGTCATTTTAACTGTGGCGCAGTCGCACTATTGAAACTCGAGAACGAAGTACTACAACCTATTGCCGTCAAGGGACTCGTGCGCGAAGCTTTGGGCCGTCGCTTTGTGTTAGCGCAGCATCCACGTTTGGCGGTCCTAATATCGTCACGTTCAGCCGTTCGTTTCGAACATGACTCAGCTCTTCCTGATCCGTACGATGGTTTAATGGCTAACCAACCAGGCGAGGCATTACCCGTGCATGACTGCATGGGCATTAGTTTGTATTTGGAGAGCAAATGCTGGGGCGTGCTAACACTTGACGCATTAGAGCCCGGCACATTCACTGATGATTCCATTATTGAATTACAAAAATTTAGCTTATTTGTAGAAACTGCTATTCGCATTGGTCAGTTAGAGCAGAACGTCCGTGCACTGCGGCAAGGGCAAAAGCAATCAGTCGAACACAGCAGTACCACCGACGCCAATGAGTCAGAAATTATTGGTGAAAGCAAAGCCATTCATGCGGTCTTAAAAGAGCTTCGGATCGTAGCCGGTGCCGATTTGCCCGTATTGCTACTGGGCGAAACCGGGGTCGGTAAAGAACTATTCGCGCGGGAATTACACCGACTGTCGCAACGCAGCGGCAAGCCATTGATATACGTAAACTGTGCCGCATTACCCGAGTCCTTAGCGGAAAGTGAACTCTTTGGTCACGTAAAAGGCGCTTTCTCGGGCGCAAGCAGTGATCGATCCGGGCGTTTCGACGCGGCTAATGGTGGCACCCTGTTTTTAGATGAAGTTGGCGAGTTACCGCTTTCCATACAAGCCAAACTACTACGCGTACTGCAAAACGGTGAAATTCAACGCCTCGGCTCAGACAAATACCGCAAAGTGGATGTACGCATTATTGCCGCGACCAATCGAAACCTTAAACAGCAAGTCAGTAACGAAACCTTCCGTGCCGACTTGTACCATCGCCTGTCCGTGTATCCACTGCCGATACCACCACTACGTGAACGTGATGACGATGTTTCCATTCTGGCCGGTCATTTTTTGGAGCTGAACCGGGCTCGGCTAGGCTTACGCGCCATTCGCTTGTCGCCCGAAGCTGAGTTGGCAATTCAACAGTATCAGTGGCCAGGTAACGTTCGCGAACTGGAGCATGTCATTAGTCGGGCCGCTATTAAACTATTGAGCCATGGCATCGACAAAAATGACATTGCCAGCATTGAGCCTGAAGTGCTCGACTTAGACGTGCGATTGCCTTCGGTGACAGACTCGGGCACTCAAAGCAATGACGCGAACTTACCGATCCAGAGTTTGTCGATGAAAGAAGCGGTACAATATACACAGCGTAAAATGATAGAAGCGGCACTTAAGCGTAACGATGACAGTTGGAGTAGAGCTGCTAAAGAGCTCAAGCTCGACTCCAGTAATTTACATAAAATGGCCGCCCGATTAGGAATGAAGTAATGACCCGAGCGCTTTTAATGAAAATACTATGGCGCTCTTTGGCTGCTTTCTTTGTTTTACTGGGGCTTATTGGTATCGCTTTGCCCGTTATACCCACCGTACCTTTTCTTATTGCCGCGTTATGGGCAGCCAGCAAAGGCTGGCCCCGCTTAGAAACCTGGTTGGTCAACCATCCACAGTACGGACCTGATATTCGAGCCTGGCGCGATAACCGTGTGGTAAAGCGCCGTTCTAAAGTCATTGCACTGGTGATGATGGTCAGTGGTTGCGCCATTTTATGGTTATTCGTGCCACAAGTGCCGGTTTGGCTAAAGATAATTGTCGGCGTGGTATTGGTCACTGTGGGTGCTTGGTTAGCCAGTCGCCCTGAGTCCGTACCTGCACCGTCAGAGAAGTCGTTATGAATAAAACCCTGCCCACTGAGCTGACATTGGTCGATGACGATACTATTGACCGCCACAACCTTCAGCGTCAGGTACGATTTTCAGAGCACTGGATAGGTGAACTAAAAGTCGAAGCGACTAAGCATAGCTTAATAGCGAAAAACGCATTCAAACGATTAATACGCGAGTTGAGGAAGGCACGCTGGAGCTATTAGTCAGCGCTGAAACCCTGGTTGTCGATTACTGCGATAATTTGGAAACACGCAACGCTGTGAATAAAACCTGTCTGCTACACAAAACGCCCTTGGTATAACAAGTAACCAGTTTTTCAATGCAAAATGAGAGCGCGTGTTATGGGTGCTTAAGTCAGTTTTTTGGCGAGCAGCAACCGAAGCCGGAGTGTTGTCGCCGCTAATGGGGGTTATTGGCACGATCCAAGCCGTAGAGCCATAAAAATAGCGGCCAACATAGATCAGCCGCTTTATTCATCATTGTTACTCTTTGACGTATTGCACAGCGAATAGCAGCGGATGAATCGACTAAAACACCCTAACTGCTCTCATTGCTCCAACGCTTAGCCCGGGTTACCGTCCGCTCTCGGCGTGATCAATACTTTGAAGTAAACGACCACGTAAATGCTGTACGCAATAGCCCAGGCTAACGTGCTCAGCATTAACCACTGGCTAGTCAGCTCTGGCATAAACCAAATAAGGAATACGCGAGTCACTGCCGCAATAGCTACCAATAAAAATGCGCCCCACATAATAGGTTTAGCCTGAAGCGGGCGCCCGCTATGCCCTAACGACACCCGAGCTATCATGCTTAAAATCATGTTACCCATAGCGCCAGCGGTCAGTGCGTGCATGGCTACACTCTGAGTAATTTCAATACCGGCATAGCGAAGTGCAAATAACGCTAAACCGATGGGAATGAACCAGTAAGCAATATGCAGCGACCACAACAGCGGCACCCGCCAGGTTATCCAAATTTTCCAACGCACAACACGGACGGCTGTTGTGATGGCACAAAAAGCGAACAACACAACCATAACCTGACTAGGCAACCGCATATGCAGGTTAAAAAAGTGCACCGCGAATATTAGCCATAAGCTGCCCAGCGCCATTTTATCCAGCCAGGGCAATGCCTGAACTTTCTTTGTCATGGTGCCGTTGGCCGTAAACATTGGCAGAACACGCCCGCCGATAATAGCCATTAGCAACGTCACTAGGAATACAGCGTTATAAGCTCCCAGTACTTGGATGTTGTAATGACCAAAATGTAACCCGTAGTGCATCAATAGATTACACACCGTTAATAACAGCAGAATGGGGACAAAAAACAGGTTTCTGGTTTGGTTAATTTTTAGCACCATTATGCCAAACAAGAATGCAGCAACAGGCAGAACACTGACGTCCACCGCCGCCACAAGCCACCACGGCAAGTTTTCACCAAACAACAATAATAATCGTGCCGCACTCCATAGCACCGTCACCACTAGCAAGGTATTACCATGCGGCGCGCGCAGTCCCGTCCAGTTCTGCACTGCAGTGAGCAAAAAGCCCAGCACAATGGCAACTACAAAACCGAAAATCATTTCATGGCTGTGCCAGAACATAATATTTCCGTACACCGGCAAGCTCACCTTCCCCGCCAGCGCAAAGCCCCAAAGCAGAATTGCCACAGCACTGAATAGTGCGCCTAGCAAGAACAGAGGACGAAATGCTTGTCTGAGTATCGGCGTTATGTGATCTTCTTTCTCTCGGTTTGTGATCTGCATCATAGTCACCTGAACACTTTAAAGAGGTATTTATAATATATGTTTTAAACGTAAAAAAATAGCGTTCTAACGCCGAAAATAAGTTAGTATCCTTAGTTGATTTGCCGGTTTATCGTGTTCGCGAAACCACCTCTAAAAGAATAGCTAACTGCTAAAAAACAATCTTTGCGCTTTGATTTTGCTATGCCTATTTTTGGGTAGCGTTAACTTTGCAAAGTGAATATAGATAACTGATAATAAAGCATTTTATCGAAACTCACAGTAAAGTTTAGGTATCTGACTTAAACGGATATAACTGGAGGTCTTCGATGCCCCCTATCAGCAACAGGTGGCCAACGCAATTACTCGCTGGTGTTATCAACACTGGCGTCTACACTCTGTTTTACGGTTTGAACCATCTTTCCAAGTATCGGCATTCAGGTTAAGGAATACTTTAATCTAATCGATACTCAATTTGGCTTGCGCATGGCAACCCAAGGCGAGCACATGAGTGTTCATTTATCAATCATCGCCGATATGTCTGCGGCTAAAACCTTCTCTAAAAAGCTGAGGTTGTTGATCTGGTGATACCAATCAACAACTCACACCGCATTCTTTTTGGCTCATACACCAGAAATCACTGTAGCTCTTATTTTTTAGGACGGAAGGGCTTAATCACCGTTTCGTTACATTCCAAATAAAGACCTTCCATCAAGTCAATACAATAAGGCACTGCCGGGAATACAGCATCTAAGCACTGACGAATGGCTTTTGGCTTACCAGGTAAGTTGATAATTAGCGATGAGCCGCGTAAACCCGCAGTTTGGCGAGAGAGAATGGCGGTTGGTACGTACTTTAACGATTCTTGTCGCATCAGCTCCCCAAAGCCCGGCATCATGCGGTCACAAACTGCCTCAGTTGCCTCGGGAGTGACATCGCGTTTAGCCGGGCCAGTACCACCGGTGGTCACCACCAGACAACAGCCTTCTTTGTCGACTAAGTCTTTTATGGTCTGTTCAATCAGCGATTGTTCATCTTCAATAACCCGATACACCGGCTGCCACGAAGACGTTAAGTAGTCTTTTAATGTCGCTTCAATGGCTGGACCTGAGACATCCTCATATTGCCCTCGACTGGCGCGGTCGCTGACCGTTACAATTCCAATACGTGCGATATCGTCTGACATAATTGTCCTTTTGTCTCTCAATTCCGTGTATTTATGCCGTCAGTAACCCGGCAAGCTGTAACCAATAGCCGTTACTTTCTTTGCTGCCCAATTTTACGGGATGATCGCCATCAACATTGTTACGGAAACGATCTAGCCAGTCAAAAGTGCCTTGTGGTTGCGGACTAATACGGACGATATCCACTAACCCCTGCATACTCGGAAGCTGGTTTATCAGGTTATAACGAGACCCCGATTGGGTTTGAATACCGTTAAGTATAAACACTTGCTGTCCTTCCTGGCTTTTCACTTCACGCCCTTCGGGGTACTTGATGCAGCACAGCTCACACTGATCTTTCGGGCGGTTTTCAGATCGCGCAGTAAAACAGCGACCCGACCAGGCAAGCGGCATATGCCCAAACGAGAATACCTCAACATCGAAGCAGTCACGCACGCTTTCAATGACCTTTTGCTGCAAAATATCCTGCAACCAGTCACGCGACAGCTCAAAAGGTGCTACCCAACGGTTCATGCCCATATCAATTAAACGACGCAGGCTTTGGTGATTGTAGATGTTAATGGCCGACCCAGCAGTGAAGTTCAGTCCTTGCTCCTGTAACAGACTAATAGCGCTGACATCGTTGGCTTCGACCTCAAATTCGCCGTTGTCACAATATTTACCCAGCTCCCGCAACTCGGCCGGGGCTTCCAGCAACGTCATAGTTGATAGCGTCACTTTCTTACCGGCTTCCCTGAGCATGTGTGCAATTTCAAGGTAATCGTCAAGCTTAAGCTCGCGGCGTTTACTACACACGGTTTCACCCAAATACACATGCTCGACGTTAGAGTCAGCGGCTTCGCGGTAAAAATCCATGACTTGTTTTTTTGGCCAAAAGTAAAGAATCGGCCCTAGAGAAAATTTCATATCATTACTTCCATTTCCGATGATACGCACCGAGCGTGGTTTGACTACCCTCTGAGAGCGATGCAAGAACCGAGTTCCAGTTGTCAACAACCTCAAAACCATCAGGGTCGGCCATTACGGCATCAATAGCCTGGCGCCAGACTCGGGTAATTTGTGAGACATAGGCAGGACTGCGCTGACGGCCTTCTATTTTGAGTGAGGTAATGCCCTCTTTGTGTAACTGCGGTAGTAGGCTCAAGGTGTTCAAACTCGTGGGCTCTTCCAGAACATTATAGACCTCGTCGTCGACGGAGAAGCGTCCTTTACAGAGCGTCGGATAGCCCGCTTTTTCGTTTTCAGCAAAACGGTCTATCAGCACGCCGTTTAACCGTGACTCCAGTTTGTTGTCTTGCTCGTCCCACTCAACAAAAGCAGCAGGCGAGCAGGCACCCGCGGTATTGGGCGACTCGCCGGTCAGGTATGAGCTTAGGTAGCAGCGCCCTTCCGCCATAATGCACAAACTTCCGAACGCAAAAACTTCGAGTTCAACGTTCGTTGTTCGCGCAAGTGCACGGACTTGTTGCATCGATAGTACACGAGGCAGTACCACTCGTTTCACACCGTATTGTTGATAAAAACGAATTGCCCCGGCATTGGTCGCCGACGCCTGCACCGATAAGTGCGTTTCTACTTTCGGGTAGCGTTCGGCGGCATAAGCCAACACAGCCAGATCGGCAATAATCAGTACGTCTGCGCCAGCCAGAACGGCATCATCGACCGCCTGGCGCCACTTCTCCCAGCTGTTGGCATGCGCGAACGTGTTGATAGCAACATGCAGCTTTTTACCGTGTCGATGCACATAATCAGCCGCTTCTGACAGCTTCAGTTGGTCCAAATTAAGGCCCACAAAGTTTCTCGCGTTGGTTTCATCTTTCAAACCAACGTAAACCGCATCGGCACCATTTTCGATAGCCGCTTTTAATGCCGGAATACTTCCAGCCGGACAAAGCAATTCCATTCAAACCTCTATTTAGTTGTTTTGTGGTGCGCAATTTGTTTATTCATTATAGTATTGATAACATCTTTTTTGTTATTTCACGAGGAGCGAATTATGAGTACCAACAAATGGGTAGATGCCATACCTAAAATAATCCAGCCAATTAAAAACTCAATCCCAGATCCAATTGTAAACTTCAGCATAGAAAAGGTTTTAAACCAGTTATTTAAAGAGGAGAAAATAAAAGGAGAGCTTGGTTTTATCGCTGAAAGAATCATTGAGATTCATGTCAAAGACATTGATTTTTCTATGTTTTTTACTCTTAAAAACGAAGAAATAAAATCACTCAGAGGGCCTCAGGAACCTGACGTAACGCTATCAGCAACCGGTGATGCGCTTATTTTATTGATCTACAACAAGGTTGACCCTGATACGTTATTTTTCAATCGAAAATTAATGGTAAAAGGAAATACCGAATTAGGGTTACATCTCAAAAATTTTTTAGACACTATCGAGGTACACCAAAAGCTACCAAAGGTTATTTATTTAATCGGTGATCGTTTTAGTGATTTTATTTACAAAGAGAAAAGTGAAACAATACCTCTCAATTAGTTAAGCTATTTTGAAGCACGTCAATAGGTAGTTATGAGCACAATCATTTGGGATAAGAAGTTAATCGAAAAATACAATATTAACGGCCCCAGATACACATCATATCCGACGGCATTAATGTTGTCTGAACAGTTTTCTCAAGATCGCATCGCCAATGCACTGAAGACGACCGGCGATGAACTGTGCTTATATCTACACTTACCATTTTGTCATAAACTCTGCTATTACTGTGGCTGTAACAAGATTATTACCCGCCACCAGCATAAAGCAGACAAATACTTAGACTACCTCGCACAAGAAATGGCGATGTATCAGCCATTAGTTAAAAACAAGAAAATTCGTCAAATTCACTTAGGCGGGGGAACGCCTACCTTTTTGACCGAGAAACAACTGACACGACTGATGAACTCGATTCATCAACATTTTACCTTTGCCGAAAACCCAGAGGTGAGCATTGAAATAGATCCGCGCAGTTGCAGCGATGAGAAACTGTATCATCTGCGTGATCTTGGATTTAACCGTGTCAGTTATGGCGTACAGGACTTTGATAAGAAAGTACAAATTGCCATTAACCGCGTGCAGGATGTCGATCTTATTGCACATCAGTTAAAACTCAGCAAAGAACTGGGCTTTGACTCAATTAACCTCGACTTAATTTATGGCCTGCCGTACCAGCGCCCGGAAACCTTTAAGAAGTCGATAGAGCAGGTCATTGAAATGAGCCCCGATCGTATTTCCGTATTTAGCTACGCGCATTTACCACAGCGCTTCGCTGGGCAGAAGAAAATATCGGAAGAGTCCATTCCACAGCCGTCAGTTAAGTTAAGCTTGCTCGAACAAGCCATTACTCAGCTCAACGACGCGGGCTATCAGTTTATTGGCATGGATCACTTTGCTAAAAAAGACGACGGCTTAGCCATTGCCCAACGCGAAGGTCGCTTACAGCGTAACTTCCAGGGTTACACCACAGACGGTCAGGACGCATTACTAGGCTTGGGCGTGTCCTCTATTAGCCAGGTTAACGGTGTGCTATGGCAGCATGAAAAAGAGCTACCAGCTTACTACAAAATAATAGATGACGGACAAAAGCCCATTGTTAAAGGCATGGCATTGAACGACGAAGACAAAGTGCGGGCAGCACTTATTTCACAAGTCATATGCCACTTTGAGATCGATATAGAAATTTTTAAAGCCGAGTGGAATATCGACGATTTCTGGGCACACTTTGCTGAAGCCATACCGCTATTGAAACCGTTTATTGAAGACGGCTTGGTCGACGTATCCGACAAAAAACTCCGCGTCACAGAAATAGGCCGCCTCTGGGTACGCAGCATTTGTGCCTGTTTCGATGAGTACCTAAATCACGGTCAAAATCGCTACTCCAAAGTGGTTTAATATGAAAAGGCCAGATTGCCTTGTACGATTAATCAGGAGATTGTATGAAAAATTGTCATTGGGAGCCTTCCGAACAGCAGGATCAAATTGCGTCACTTGATGAGCTTAGGCAAAAGTGTCTTGTTGCCCAAAGCGAGATGTTAGGTCATGCGGTACTAACGCATAGCGATGTCCGCTCGGTTATCGAAGATCATGAAACGTTCAGCAATGCAGCAGGCTCCCACTTGTCGGTTCCAAACGGCATGGATCCACCGGAGCATGGTATTTTTCGAGAAGTGATTGAGCCGTACTTTAAGGCTGATCGCTTACCGAATTTTGAGTCGACTTGTCGGCAAATTGCTCAGAATATTGTTAGCAAAATGACACCGAATACGGCATTGGATGTGGTCAGTAAAATCGCAAAGCCTTTTGCATTACATATTCAGTGCGCCTTTCTCGGTTGGCCAGAATCGCTAACAGGAACACTAGACGAATGGCTTGAAGCCAACCAGCAGGCCATTGTGAATAACGATAGAGCAACGTTAAAGCAAAAGGCAGATGAGTTTGAAGCATTGATTCATGAACAGCTCGAGGTTCGCAGACAATCAGGCTCAGCCAAAGACGACAATACATGCCGCCTAATGCATGAAACAGTCACAGTGAATGGCGAAACGCGCCACCTTCACGAAGCGGAAATTGTCAGCATTTTACGCAACTGGACCGCTGGCGAAGTTGGCACCATTGCTGCAGCCATTAGCAGTATTTTCTACTTCTTCGCAGAAAATCCTCTTGTTGTAGAGCAAATACGCAACGGCAACTTAAGTACCGACGGTGCCATAGACGAAATACTCCGCATTGACCCTCCACTTATTTCAAACCGCCGTCGCGCAGTCAAAGACACAGAAATATCCGGCTGCCCTGTCAAAAAGGGCGAAAAAGTGACCGTGCTCTGGGCCTCGGCCAATCGTGATGAGTCTGTATTCGGCAAAGCCAATACATTTAACCCCGAACAAAACAAAGCTAAAAACCTACTCTACGGGCGTGGCATACATGTTTGCCCCGGCGCACCGCTAGCCAGAATGGAACTTCGTATATTCACTGAAGAATTACTAAAACACTTCGAGGCGTTCGAGGTAACCGGTGAACCTAAGCGAGCCAATTACCCGTCTGGCGGGTTCAATAATCTTATAATTAAAGTAACGGCTACCGAAGAGAAAAGCTCTACAGCAAATCAAAACTCAATACAGATAAAGCAGCAGCAAGAACAGATAAAGTAAATAACTGCCGCGACAGAAGAAATCTCTTCAACTTTGGAGCGGATATCCCGAAACACTCAACAAGTTGTATAAGTCTTAAAAAATGCCAATGTAGTGGCCCATTAACTACCCGATAGCATGGAGTCTATGAGTTAGGTTGGCATATAGACCATCACAGGCTCTCAGGAAATCAGGGAAGTTATCGAAGAGCAATATCGTCTTATCCGAGTTTTACAGGATCATGGCGACGAAGTCCACGTCCAAGAAATATTTGAACTACTATTAATCGGAGTAATTAAGACTGAGTGTGGGTGCAACGTGGCTGTGATTTGGAATGAAAAAAAACTTGAATTCGAAATTTTCCCATGGAGTCAGAATTTCGAGACCGGATTGGACGATATTGATAATCAACACCGTATGCTTGTCGATATCGTAAATCGCCTGGCCTCGCAATTCTCTTCGATAAATTCAGACGTGAACAGCGCTACAATACTGGACGAGCTTGAAGATTATGCCAAGTATCACTTTGAGTACGAGGAAAACGTTTGGAAAAAACATTTTGGTCAGTCAAAAGACACAAGAATCACCATGATGCTCACCAAACTTTTTTTCACAAAATCAGAAAGTTACGTCAAACCACTGAACGGCACGAAGCAGTGTTGGCAAATTTGTTTAACTTTATTACCCGTTGGCTAGTCTTCCACATATTGGAATCGGATCGCCGCCTAGCATTAACAATTCAGGCGATGGACGATGGCATGGATCTCTACGCCGCAAAAACGTATGCAGATATGCAATTAAATGGATCAGCATCAGTGCTTGTTTCCGCATTATTAGAGATTTACGGGAAGTTATCAGCCAACACTATTCAATTAATACGCGAAAAAACGGCCAGAAAGCAAGCCGAAGATGAATTGCATCAGTTACAACAGGATCAACTACTAAAAGCCTTAGACAAGCAAGCAGTTGATCATCAAAAACAATTAGAGTTCTTGGCGTATTCAGATTCTCTAACCGGCTTGTGGAACCGAAATGGTCTCGTTCGCTGTATTCGCGAGATGCGAGACACGATCAGATCAACAGACCAAGTTTCCATAATATCACTGAACCTAGACAATTTTAAAGAAACTAACAAACAGTTTGGAGAGGATGCAGGAGATCATGTGCTATGGGTTTTTTCACAACGCTGGCTCGATGTTTTGCCTCCAGGTGCTACCGTTGCCAGAATATCTGGTGATCAGTTCGCTGCTCTCCTGCCAAATGGGTACCAAGCGGAGCCTGTTTTGCAAGTTGTACAAGAAAACTGCAAGCATCCGGTTGTTTTTAATGATAAAACAATATCAATCCGTTTTACAGCGGGGATTTTCCTTTTCTCTGCAAATGAATTTAAAGATGGATCTGATGTAGACGCACTCCTGAGGTTCGCAGATCAAACGCTTTTTAACGCTAAACAGGAAGCGAAGGGTAGCTGGCTGTTAATGGATGCAAACCAGAAAAAAGCTCATCAATCACGCCAACGGTTACTCACGGAAATCCGTGAAGCTCTGAAGGTAAAACAATTTCAGTTGGTCTATCAACCGAAAGTAAACCTAAGAACAGGTTCCGTTCTAGGCGTTGAGGCGCTCATCCGTTGGAAGCATCCAGAAAAAGGATTGTTATCTCCAGCGTATTTTCTATCAGAAATCGAAAATCATCCCCTTATTGTGGACATTGGTAGATGGGTTATTGAAGAATCGCTGCAGCAGATGCACAAGTGGGATCAAAAGGGGTTGAACCTAACTATGAGTGTTAATGTGGCTGCTCTTCATCTTCAATCTCCAGCCTTCTCAGACGAACTTCAGCAATCGTTCGATCGTTTTCCGGAAGTCGATCCGTCGCGATTTGATCTTGAAATACTAGAGACCGCCACGTTGGGCGATCTTCAATCCTCGGTGTTGGTGATTAACGAATGTCGGAGCATGGGAGTAACGTTCTCTCTTGACGACTTTGGTACGGGCTACTCATCTTTGGCTTATTTAAAACAATTACCTGTTCAGACAATAAAAATTGACAAAGAGTTTGTGAGCGGTGCTGATGAAAGAAGGGAAAATATATCGATTCTAGAAGGCATAATTGCATTGGCAGAAGCATTTGATAAAAAGGTTATCGCTGAAGGTGTAGAAACAATTGAACAAGGTGAGCTTCTGCTCGAACTCGGATGTTTTCACGCCCAGGGTTACGCTATGTCGCCACCTTTGCAGCCAGAAAGACTTCCGCAGTGGCTCGCCAGTTGGAAGCCATTCCTGCAATGGACTCAAGGACACAAAAAATAAGTGAGCTATTGGCAAAGATGGTGTATCGAGATCATGCACTAGCCTATTGCGCAGTCTCCATTTATTTCACGCCATCGATTAAACGAACATCCCTCACTACACCAGCCAGTCGCTTAAAACCTCGTCCTGGTCCCTGCGCGATCTCTGGTTAAGAAAGTAACTGTTTCACTTCTTCTCACAAACTTTCAGAAGGGAAAGCTAACATAGTGTCATAAATGCAAAGAAGGAGTTTAACTCCCTCTTTATTTACAGATGGACGTGTCAACTTAACTTGCCTTACGCAGCCCTATATTAGCCTGTGCCGCACAGTTGATTGTCTGCGTCGCCTCGTCGCGATGGTAATGACGAGCTGTGTGCTCTTTACGACGCCCAGCGCTGAACGCAGAAACACGCTTAAGGTAACCAATAACTCGAGTGCCGTAATCAATGTTATTGGAGTGGCAGCTTGAGCATTCACTTAATGTGCGTTTATCGATGTGTTCACACTCGTTACAAATAGTGATTTTGACGTTAATGCAGAAGTAGTTACAGCCGGTTTTCGCAGCGATATTCAGCAACGACAAGTAACCCGTGGTGTTCAGTTTTTCATCGAGGTTTAGGTGTAGTGCGGAGCCGCCGTCTAAATACTCCACCAGTTCTTTACCGTGCATAACGAATTTATCTAAGGCATTGGTTTCATCGTCCTCAACGACATAGAAGTACGAGTTGTAGCACTCGCGCGATACTTTATAACCGTCGGCTTTGTCCCATTTTGCATTCTTAACACCTAAGTTTTCTGCAGGCACAAACTCGGTATTAAACATATAACCGTATTCCGCTTTGGCGGCTTTATTGGCGTCATAAATAACCTTCAGGTGACGTTTGACAAAGCTCTTATACTCTGGGTTATTGCTTGCTCTAATGCCTTGAGATTCCGCGGCTTCGACCATGCCGTTAATGCCAATGGTCAGGAATTGTTTGTCCAGACTAATAAAACCAGCGTCATAGACTGTCAGCATACCCACTTCTTTGTACTCCTCCATCAGCTTGCGGTAAGCCACTTGATACTTATGAATTTTGCTAATTTCCTCTTCTAAGTCACGACCGTCCTGCACTAGACGGTTCATATTAATGGTAATGACATTGATAGAGCCTGTCGCAACACCGCCGGCCCCCAGGGTGTAAGAGAAGGTATTGTCGCTAATTTCCGAGCGCAGACGGCAACAGGACGCAAGTGAGTCGGCATTGTCTGACAAATACACAAAGAACGAATTACCGTTGGCCAATTCAGCCGCCATTTTTTTCGCGAAGACCTGATCTTTACAAGCGCCGTCTTCCGTTAACATGGCAACGGTCACAACTGGGAAGGTCAAAATAGACTTTTCACGCTCTTTATTGAACCAGTCTAAGAAGAAGTCCTGCAAAGCACTGACGGTTTCCCACTTAGGTTTACTAAAGTCTCTCGGAAATACGAAGTCGCCAAACATGCTATCGAAATAGTGCTTGTCGTACACAGAAATGTTCCAGAACACACTTTGATAACCGCGTGCAGCCGCAGGTTGATTAATCGCATACACAACGTGCTGTAAGTGATTTTCGATTTGCTTGCGGTGCGTGTTTAAGTAGTCATCACCGTAGTCTTTACGCGCGAAATAGTCGAAGTAAGTTAAGAACTCAACGGTTGCCACAGCGCCAGCGTATTGCGAGCTAACCGCAAAAACAAAATTCACAAAGGAGCCACAAAACGACTCTAAATGTTTAGGCGCCAGCGACTCACCACCGAGTTTCGTCAAGCCGTCCATTAAAAACGGATACATAGTCACTGACACGCAATATGGCTTCAGACTGGTCTCATCGTGCACGTAAATTTCATGATTTTCTATTTGACGTACGTATTCTTTCGCTAAGTTGTCGTCGAACAACGCCGCAATTTTGTTACTAACCTGCTTGCGGTTAACCTGTACGAAGAAGTCTTTCATCAGCTCAGCTTCTAAGGTCGCGATATTTTTCTGAGTAACGTTCGCGTTGGCGTCCATTTTCGAACCGTCCGCCGCATTCTGTGCGTTCAGGTAATCCGCAATAAAGTCTACTTTTTCTGAAACCTGGTCGTCGTTTAAACGCAACATAATTATTCTCCTGTCAGAAACTTGCAGTTCAGTAGCTGCTTTGTTCTTAAATCATAAAATTTTTGGTTGGTATGGGGGCTGTCTAAACCGCCCTTTTCGGCTATCCATGGCCCGGTTTTTAAGTACGTCAACTGCTCCCTGATGCGCAAAGAGACATCCTCGTAACCTGTATAAAGGCAGGTTTCCAGCCCTTCTGCGCGAACTCGTTTTAAGTGTTTTATCAGCGCTTCTGGTTGCCATTCACCGCCCAGAAACAACACGCACGTAATGAGCCCTGTGTACATAGTTAAGCGCTCCTGTAAGTAGTCTTCGGTCAACGCTAAACCGCGGCGTTGTTGATCAAATCATTCATCTAACGCACTGATCCCAATGGGATTACTCCCATCAGTCAACTCGGTAACTAACAGGCATACCAAGTCTTATGACTTTGTTCATCGCTTTCACGTTGACCAATGCTTCGCCAACTTGTGCATTGTAATCACGCAGTGTCAGTTGTGGACTGAGTAATTTTTTGTATCGATACATCCCAGTTTCTGACAGAGAGCGTTGGTGATAACCCTCTTCTTGTTTCCAGTCTTCCAAGTCACCGGATTTCAATGCGCTGACCGCTGCATTGCGAGGATGGCCGTCCTCCCAGTAACCCGCATTGCTGCGCGGTGGAATGGTCGGTTTGATGCCTTTTCTCCTGAGCACTTGATGGCATGCCTTGGTATCATAAGCGCCGTCAGCACTGACTTGGGCGATTTTTCGGCGTAATGGGTTGAGCAGCGTCGGTAGAGCTTCATTGTCGCCGACAGACGCTAAGCTAACGACGGCAGAAATCACTTCATGTGTACTGTCGTCAATCGCGAGATGCAGCTTTCGCCAAACACGGCGTTTTTCCTTGCCATGCTTGCGCATTTTCCACTCTCCCTCGCCGAACACTTTTAAACCGGTGGCATCAATGACGACGTGAGCAACGGGCCCACGACTGGGTAATCGGTAGTTAACCTCAACCGTCTTTGCTCGTTTGCTGATACAACTGTATGACGGCGATTTTAGCGGTACGTCCATCAGACCAAATATCGAGTCGAGAAAGCCTTGCAGGGCGCGTAAAGGAAGCTTGAAAATGCCTTTTATCATTAGGGCCATTTCAATGGCACCATCGGTAAACGTAAAGCCTCTGCCTCGTTTGCCATGATGCTCTTTGCAGTGCCAAGTCTGGATAGCGGCGTCATCAACCCAAAAGGTAATCGAACCACGGTTAATCAATGCTTGATTGTATTGCTTCCAGTTGCTGATTTTGTACTTGGCTTTGCTCATCATCTGAGACCTGTTTTGAGGCTTTGATGATCTGATCGCAGCTAGAGTGATAAGTTCAATGATTTAGGAAACAACGCCCTAAACCGCTGCCGACTGGCCAACTGTCCACACTATGACAACCTTTACACCCGACCGGGCATCCGGTGATGGTGTAAGCTAATGCCACTTCACCCGGCACTTCCTGCCAAACAATCTGTTCAGAGCTGTAATGTAGCTGTTGCGGATAGCCTGCCATAAAAAACCATATCTAGAGATCAAATTCAAATATAGCACTACATATTGTGCCTTGATAGCATAGATGACATAAAACGCTGTGCATTGATCAACTTCAAAAAACACGTTAAACACCTCTGGTGCAGGGTATAAAATACCTTTTAAGTTTTTTTTACCAATAAGGTTAAAAAAACCCTTTACTTTTGAGTCATAAAAACCATAAGGGATAATTTCACAATAAAATCAAATGATTAAATATTGGCACTGAATTTGCTTTGATCATAAAAACAATGATATCAACATCAATATTCATTCTTATCTGAGGGAGTAACAACCCATGATGTGGTTCAGTGGTATCAAGGGGGTCAACAATGGCTGGGTATCGTAAGCTTTGGTGGACACTAATCGGTGTTCTTGCAATTACTTTTAGTGTTTTAGGGTATTTTGGAACGGAAGTTTACCGGGAGGCACCGCCTATTCCGGATAAGTTCATGAGTACCGACGGTAATGTCATTGCAACCGAAGAGTCGGTTCTTGACGGACAAACCGCGTGGCAGTCTGTGGGCGGTATGCAGTTAGGCTCTATTTGGGGTCATGGTGCGTATCAAGCGCCTGACTGGACAGCCGACTGGCTGCACCGTGAACTGCTGGCCTGGTTAGACATTCGGGCACAGGAAGTTTTCGGCAAGTCGTATGACGAGCTGGACGGTGTTCAACAAAACCAGCTCGAATATGAACTGAAAGAAGAGTACCGCACTAATACGTACGACAAGTCGTCTAATACGGTTATTTTAAGCGAACGTCGTATTCAGGCTATTGAACAAACTGGTGAGTACTACTCGAAGCTATTCAGTGACGACCCTGAGTTGCGCCCTACCCGCATCAGCTACGCCATGAAGGAAAACACACTGCCTTCAGCTGAGCGCCGTGCGCAAATGAATGACTTCTTCTTCTGGACCGCATGGGCAGCTGCTACTGAGCGTCCTGATGCCGAAATCACTTATACCAACAACTGGCCACACGAAACACTGATAGACAACGTGCCTAGCGCAGAAAACATCATTTGGTCTATTGTCAGTGTCATTCTCTTAATTGCCGGTATTGGCTTCCTAATTTGGGCGTGGGCATTCTTACGCGACAAAGAGGAAGAAGAGCTGGTTGCGCCAGAGCATGACCCTATCTCGAAGGTTAAGCTAACTCCATCACAGAAAGCCTTGGGCAAATATCTGTTTATTGTGGTTGCGCTGTTCGCGTTCCAGGTACTTCTGGGTGGTTTAACGGCTCACTATACTGTTGAAGGGCAAGAGTTCTACGGCATTAATATCTCTGAGTGGTTCCCCTACTCACTGACTCGTACCTGGCACATTCAGGCCGCCATGTTCTGGATTGCTACCGGGTTCTTAGCCGCAGGTTTATTCCTGGCGCCGATTATTAACGGCGGCAAAGATCCTAAGTACCAAAAACTTGGCGTAGACGTCTTGTTCTGGGCGCTGGTGCTGGTCGTCGCAGGTACCTTTATCGGTAACTGGTTAGCCATTGCGCAAATCATGCCTGAACACTTGAACTTCTGGTTAGGTCACCAGGGCTATGAGTACGTCGACTTAGGTCGCTTATGGCAAATTGGTAAGTTCCTCGGCATCGTCTTCTGGCTTGTGCTAATGATGCGCTGTGTTGTTGGCGCCTTCAAAGAGAAAGGTGACAAGAACTTACTGGCATTATTCACCGCCTCAGTCGTTGCCATTGGCCTGTTCTACGGTGCCGGCTTCTTCTACGGCGAGCGCACTCACATTTCTATCATGGAATACTGGCGCTGGTGGATTGTTCACCTGTGGGTAGAAGGCTTCTTCGAAGTATTTGCTACTGCCTCTCTGGCGTTCATTTTCCACAGCATGGGCTTGGTCTCTCGCCGCATGGCAACCGTTGCTGCACTAGCGTCAGCATCATTGTTCATGCTTGGTGGTGTACCGGGTACCTTCCACCACTTGTACTTCTCAGGCACAACCACACCGGTTATGGCGGTGGGCGCTACTTTCTCAGCGCTAGAAGTGGTACCGCTAATTGTGCTGGGCTATGAAGCCTGGGAAAACTACAGCCTGCAAAAACGTGCAGACTGGATGCAACGCCTTAAATGGCCACTACTGTGCTTCGTAGCCGTTGCGTTCTGGAACATGTTGGGTGCCGGCGTATTAGGCTTCATGATCAACCCGCCTATCTCGCTGTACTATGTACAAGGTCTCAACACTACGCCTACTCACGCACACGCAGCACTGTTTGGTGTTTACGGATTCCTGGCATTGGGCTTTGTATTGCTGATACTGCGCTACATTCGCCCTAATCTGCAGTTCGACGAAAAGCTGATGAAAATGGCTTTCTGGACAATGAACATTGGCTTAGCGCTAATGCTCTTCACCAGCTTGCTGCCAGTCGGTTTCATTCAGTTCTACGCCGCTGCAACTGAAGGTTTATGGTACGCACGAAGCGAAGCCTTCATGCAACAACCACTGTTGCAGAACCTGCGTTGGTTCCGTACTGTCGGTGACATGGTCTTCATCGTGGGTGCATTCGCTATCACTTGGCAGGTCATTAAAGGTTTACGCCATAAATCTGCTTAGCTCTTAATAAACCAAGCTTGTACGATTTTATGTGGAGGCTTGGTTTTCCTTTTTGGAGATCCCATGCAGTTAATCGAAAAACTAGGATACGTCCGCAGCAATCAATGCTCGTCAACCCAGTCACAGTTACGACAACGTATTGAACAGCTCGAGTCAGAAAACAGCACCCTGTTAGGTCAACTTGAATCAGCTAATAAAACCATCTCCCAGCAGCAGAAAGAGCTCGCTGACTACCAGCAACGCTTGTCTTTCATTGAGAACTTCACAGAATCATTATCCGGTTACCAAAACACCTTTTCGCAACTCAGTAACTTGCTACAACGCGAACGGGAAACCATTCTCACTATTGACCAAAATAATCAGTCAGGTGAGTCCACTATGTCTGCAGTAGTAGGGGATTTGTCGTCGATTGTCGGTGATATTGAGTCAACTTCCGAGAGTATCGCAGCGTTAAAGGGCCATACTCAGGAAATTGAACAAACCAGTGGCGATGTCCGCGGTGTCGCTGAAACCACTAACTTGTTGAGTCTGAATGCCAATATCGAGGCTGCACGTGCCGGCGAGCATGGACGTGGTTTTACTGTGGTTGCTAACGAGGTTAGAGCGCTTTCTCAGCGCACCACCGAATTGACCGATCGCATTAACGACAAAGTGGGACAAATTGTACAAGGTGTTGATTCAAGTCACTCTTTGAGTGTTGAAGCCATGTACACCACACGTGAAAATATTGAGTCGACAAAGCAATATTTAGCGTCGTTGGCCGAAGAAAATACGCACATTAAGCAACTGGGCGGCAGTATTTCTAACAGTGCGTTACTGGCGCAAATTGAGCTAGCCAACATTGAAGAAATGCAATTGCGCATGGACGTATACCGTGTGTATTTGGGCACATTAAATGCGATTGACTGCAATGTTGTTGATTCTGACGAATGTGGCATTGGTCGATGGTATTACTCGGAATTATTTCGCGAGCGTTTTAAAGCGCATTCAAGTTATCAGGCCATTGAAGCGCCTCACGACCGAGTTCACGTCTGTGCACAAGCAGTTATCGACGCCATAAAAGAAGACGACCACGGCCTAGCTCAGCAAGAGCTTGAGAAAATGGAGCAATACAACCGCGAGGTGAGTCAGCATATTCGCACAATGTCGGAGAGTTTACTGGAGGATGTATGAGCCGCAAACCCGATACCAAAACCGCGATGTATCAGTTACTGGACGTTATTCGCGAATACACTCTCTTTGATTTTAAACAATAAGATTGGTAAGATTTTATTTTATTAGAATATTTCTTAGTGAATTATAGCCGTCCTACAATAGTTATTCTTGGCTAAGAACAGTTTCATGTCCAATATATATACCCGTGATCATTGAAGATGCTTGATTTTACGTAGAAACAGGATCATGATTCCTACCTATGAAAGTGACTTTAACCAAACAGCAGAAGCTTGAAC
>NZ_MUFR01000031.1:0-42739 GCF_001996185.1 Salinivibrio costicola subsp. alcaliphilus | reverse complement strand
GCGTTAGGTATTCAGGCTGGGAACCAGCCTAAAGAGGCAGCTTAGGCTTTCTTTTTGAAACTCCTTCAAAACGCGCAGCGTTTAGTGGGAGTTGTTCATGGGTCCTGCTTTCGCAGTCTCAGCAATTGCTTGCTCCCCGACTAACACGGTCAGAATATAAACCTTAGTGATAAAGCGCAAGTATGATGGCGCTAATTGCGCGTTTAGGCCATCTCATTATTATTGCTGGTTGCATTGCTATTAATGGTTGCATTGCTATTGATCGTCGCGTTGCCTTGGTTGGCGGTTTTAAGCAGTTGTTCAAATCCCTCTTGGATTAGCGGCCGTGCGTATAAAAAGCCCTGCACTTGGTCGCAGCCAATGGTTTGTAGCACAAACTGCTGGTCCTCTTTTTCAACACCCTCGGCGACCACACCATGACCAAAGCCATGGGCCAAATCAATCACGCTACCCACCAAGTGCTTATCACTGGCGTTGGTAGCCAAGTCTTGGATAAAGCTGCGATCAAGTTTGACCCAATCGACCGGTAACTGTTTAAGGTAACTGAGCGAGCTGTAGCCGGTGCCAAAGTCATCGAGGGCGATATGCATGCCTGCATCTCGCAATTGTTGTAGCTCTTTCAGTGCCACCGACATGTGCTGGATCAGTGCTGATTCTGTCACCTCTAATTGAATCAGATGCAAAGGGACATCAACTGCCTGGCACCGAGCTAAGACGCTGTCAGCAAAGCCGGGGCGAAACTGCTGGGCAGAAACATTGACTGACAGGTGAAAGCTATCGTTGATCAGTTTATTTTTTCGCCAACATTCAACCGCGGCTAAGGCCATCACCAGTACGTGGTCGCCCAGTTGGATCATGTCTGCGCTGCGTTCGGCGATGGGGATAAATTCCGCCGGACTGATGGCCCCAAGGGTCGGATGCTGCCAACGCAACAGCGCTTCCGCGCCTATCATCAAACCGCCGTCTAATCGCCATTTGGGTTGATACACCAGTGATAATTGTCCGCTTTGCAGTGCTGGCCCTAATTCGGTGCGAATCAAATGCGCGCGCTGAGCTTGGCTGTCAAGCTCAGGCTGATATTCGCCGATAAGTTGGTCATCCGTCGGAATCGCTAAAATGGCTTGACGAAACAGTTGCGCCACATCTTGTGTCTCAAGCTCCGTGCGGCTGATACCAATGTGGCAACGTAAAAACATTAAACGCCCATCGAGCGTGTGATGTCCGCTGATCAACCGATTGATGCGCGCGGCTTTTTCTACGGCATGGTTATCGTGTTCTTCAATCAGCATCACCAGTCGTGTGCTATCCCAAACGCCAATGCGATGTGGACGCGCCACTGTACTATTGGCTAGCAGATTGGCCACTTGTTTGTATAGTGCCTCTGTCATTAAATGACCTTGGTGTTTGGTCACCGCTTCCATGCCATCTAAGGCAATCATCATCACAGTCACCGGCCCTTTGCTCAGCTGGCGCTCAGCGGCATCTAATAATGCGCGACGATTTGGTAGCCCGGTTAACGGATGGGTCAAAGAAAGCGCGCGTAAAGCCGCCGTTTGTTTGTTAACCAGCATTTGCAGCCGTGCCGCTTGATCGCGCTCTTTACGGGTTTTCAATTGCAGATACAAAAGGTTTTGAATCCGTTGCAACACCTCATCGTGATCAAAGGGTTTGCTGATGTAATCAATCGCGCCACGGCATAACGCTTGGTTACGCAAATTCAGGTCATTATCTGCGGTGAGTACCATCACGGGCGGGCAATGCTCATCTAAAGCGTCATTAAGATCATCCAGCACCAGTAAGCCAGAGCGCTGCGGCATCCGCATATCGAGTAAAATCAGGTCGGGAACGGGGGAGAGAGCATCGGTAACAAGGCGAGGATCGGTGAGTCCATTCAGCTGTTGATAACCGGCTTGCTTGAGCATGGTAGACAGTAAGTGAATGTTTTCCGGTCGATCATCAATGATCAATATATGTGCTTGTGACGGATCCTTTGTCATAGCCTCTCCTCTAATAATAATTGTATGGCCTCAGCCAAGTCCGCTGACGAGAGCGGCAACGATAAACGTCGTAATGTCGGTTTGTTATGTGGTTCGTCGCATGGGTTGTCAGTCAGAACAATGAGTGGTTTGTCGCCAAATTGTGCTTGTATTTGTTCGGGCGTTGCCGCAACGCTATCAGCCGCCATAATGACTAACGATGGCGGAGACGCGAGCGCAACAGCCTCAGCCAGTGACAGCCCATGCGCATGATAGAGTGTCAACATTGGCCAATCTTCAAAGCAATCGGTCATCAGGCGCTGGCGGGCACTGTTATTATCAATATAGAGCACGCGATGCGGCTGGCTCACGCGGAGACACGTACAACCTTGATCGCCAGATCGCATCGACGCCCGGTAAGGGAAAGTCACTGCAAAACAACTGCCCTTGCCTGGCTGGCTTTTTACTGACATCTCGCCTTGCATTTGCACAACCAATTGATGGCTCACCGCTAACCCCACACCTGCCCCTTCAATCTGTGATTGTTCGGCGGCCAAGCGGTTAAAAGGCTCAAAAAGATGGTTTAACCGATTTTCAGCGATGCCGATCCCGGTATCTGATACAGAGATCGTCAAGGTTGACGATGGTTGACTGGCTTCAACCCATACTCGCCCCTGAGGATGGTTATATTTAATCGCGTTGCTGAGTAAATTGATCAACACTTGTTTGAAACGGGTTGGATCCACATATAGGTCGCCACTCAGATCCGCCGGTAGGCAATCATCTAACTCAACGTGCTGTTGCTGTGCGAGCGGGAGTAGTGTTCGAACGGCATCACTGACAAGGGCGCGAACCGGATACCAGGTAACATTGACCACCGTTTTTCCTGCCTCAAGTTTGGCAAGATCCAGCACATCATTAATTAAGGTGAGTAAGTGGCGACCACTTTGGTGAATTTGATCAACATATTGCCGTTGCGTCTCCGTCAAGCGAGGAGAAGAGGATCGTTGTAGTAGTTGCGCATAACCGAGCACACTGTTCAAAGGCGTGCGCAGCTCATGACTCATGGCAGAGAGAAAATCACTTTTGGCTTGATTGGCGCGTTCTGCCTCGTGCTTCGCTTGCAGTAATGGTGTGGCATCATACCCAACAGTCACAATGGCGTAAGGCTCTCCCTCTACGTGGCGAATAAGCGTTTTAGCGAGCTTAAAAGTCCGACCATCTCTTAATGTCACATCGACATGAACGGGTTCACCATCGAGCGTCAGTTGGTGATCAAGCGCATTGAGGGTTTCGTGCATTCCCTCAGGCAAGGCACCATGAATTGCTTCAGCAAGCTGTTCAACATGCTCGACATTTAATGCTTGTAGGCAGGCGTAATTTGCAAGCGAATATCGTCCGCCCAGCTCTCGGACAAAAACAGGATTGGCGATCGCATTAATAATGGTTTTGAGTTGATTGCGTTCGTGTTTAATACGCGTCTGAGCCTGAGTCAGCGCGCGCATATCAGACATAATGCCAATAAACTCTCGCCGGTCTTCAACCCACACTTCACTGACCGCCAGATGAATGGGGACCACATGCCCCGCTTGATGCCGTGCCTCAATCCGCCGGCCAGTACCGATAATGTTTGCCTGGCCTGTTGTTATATATTGCCGTAAATAATGGTCATGCTTCCCTTGGTGCTCCGGCGGCATTAAACAATCAACATTCTTTCCGATTAGCTGTTGCGGGTGATAACCCAATAATCGGTGGGTGAACGGGTTCGCATCTAAAATAATGCCGCGTTCATCAATCACCAAGATCGCGGCTGCCGCGCTGTCGACTAACGCTTGATAATGGGCTTGGGTCCCGCGTGTTCGGTTTGTAGTGATTGGTTCGCTGTCCATGCTCCCTGCCTTTGACCTATAAAAAACGCCCCATTGTGGGGCGTGTGACGGTCCGGTATGCATTGCCTATCCGTCGCTATCTTTTATAGTTTTTGACTAGCGCATCGACCTTTTTCAGGAACTGCTCTTTAAGGTTCTCATGCTCGTAGTCGAGATGATACGTATTGTGAAACCCCACACGTAACTGTACCCCATTTCCTGCTAAATAAATGGTATAGCCGTCATAATCTGAGAAAGCGTCAATGCCATCCAAGCGGTGTCCATCTTCTATTTTCTCACCAAACTCCGTGACTATCTCAAACGCGCGAAGCAGATGGGTCGGATCGAGTTCGTTTTTCACGCTTCCCTCCTGGCTATATTATCGAAATTGTGCGCCCCCTTTAGGTCGCATCGCACGACCACGCAGTGAGCCCGCTAATACCGGTGGGGCAGTGACACCCTGTCCCGGTACACCCAAACGATTGGGCCTTGCAATGATATTGGGCAAACTGGCCAATGTATCAAGGGTAGTGTCCGGACAGGCCTTTTGGATCCCTGTACCGTAATTATAGCCATAGTTAACACAAATCACTGGCGAGCCAGCGGCGCGAGCCGCATGCACATCGCTGACCGAATCCCCCACCACCAGCAGTTCCAAGGGTGAAACGCCAAGTATGGCGGCCGCTTCGTAAATACCGTCCGGATCCGGCTTACCAACAGACATTGCATCGGCACCCAATATCCGAGTGAAAAAATGCCCAACGCCAAGTGCTCGCAGTAAGCTGTTAGCATGCGCCGTTTGCATATCTGTGGTGCACACCATCGGGATGTGGCGCTGCGATAAGGTTTCAAGGCACGCAAGCACGCCCGGGTACAGTCGAGTTTTTGGCGGTTTACTGCCTAGGTATGAGGACAAAAAGAGTGCGCGCGCTTGGTTTAACACGCGGGTCGATACGCGCCCGTCGATGTGTCGAGTTAACACGCGGTGGATCAATAAATCCGCCCCATCACCAATCCAATCTTTTATTGCATGGGGATCTTCATCAGGCAAGCTTAAGCCACGTAACATACCGCTGACCGCCTCATACAGATCGTCAAAAGGGTCTGCGAGTGTGCCGTCTAAGTCAAAGCATACCGCAGAGACGCTCTCTAACTTAACCATAAAAACCCCTTTTTATTCATAATCTTAATAAAATTAAAAAAGATAGAACTGGATCAGAAATCGAATCCAACGACGTATCAACGTTAGCAGAGAAGCTAGCGTCGTCCTATCAAAATACGACGGATAATATTTGGGATCATGGAAAAGAAAATGGATAAATGACCGGTAAAGTACAAACTTCAGTGTTGAATCAAGCCACTAACATCATAGTGATCAAAGTCACACTTTTAGATCTTGATTGGCGATGATACCGACGTTAAACCTGTATAAAAAACCGCCATATTTTTGACTTTTTATTTAAGGATGTGGTGTATTATTACCTAATGACTTTCACAAAAGTGACATACGTTTGCGTCGCGATTGTCATAATCGCGCCGTATCGTGTGGCACTCAGTAGTGACAGTCGATGTATTTTTATGCGATATCTGCCTAAGCAGCCTTTGTGGCGCTATCTCCTTGTGTTAGCCGTGGCAAGCGTCGCTAGCTGGTCAGTTTACACACTAGAAAATCAACGCCAGCAGAGTCGTTTCTCAGCCGAGGTTGAAAAATACCGTTATTCATTAGGTCAATCTTTTTCACAGCTCTATGAACTTCAGTTGTCAGCACAATTGTATTTGCAGCAAGAAAATGGGCCAACACGAGAAAAATTCCACGCTTTCATCGATAATCACACCCAAAAGCAATCTGGACTCAACAGCGTCATGTGGCTCCCTCGAGTTAATCGCGCTGAGTTAGCACAATTTGCGGCCCAACAAGATCAGTATCATCCTTTCCCTCCTTTAAACGAGCAGGTCTGTCGGTGGGTCATGCGTAGCGATACGTTTCCCGCTTTGTATGTGTCACCACAAGCCGCTGAGGAGGGCTATTTAGGCTGGCGAGCAGATTCTCAGTGTGACAATACCCAAACCATGGAGCGGGCATATTTTAATCGTCACCCTGAGGCGCGGCTTTTTCATGACGAGCAAGGCCACGGCATACGGTGGTTTGCACCAATTACTGAACGGGATGGAAAGCTACTCGGTTTTCTTTCTACCACCCTATATTTTGATAGATTTTTACCCGCGTTGTGGCAAAGCAAGACGCCTGGGCCTAGTGTCGGAATGGTCGCTCAGGAGGCATTTGGTCATCAATCTGTCTTTAGTACGCATTCATCAAGCACGCTCAATCAATGGTACAACAGCCATTCGTCGGCAATATCGATTCCTATTGCCGGTAGTGAGGAGGGATTACTCGTCACCTTTACCGATATTAGGGAGTTACACACGGATCTGATTTATGCCGGTGTGGTTGGTGTACTTGTTTTATCTCTCGGGCTATCGATTCTTGCTAGTTTTTGGTCCTATGCCAATCGCCTTTTACTGGCAAAACAGATAGTGAGTCAACAAACGCAACAGTTAACCCATCAAGCCCATCATGATAGCTTGACTGGACTTGCTAATCGCACTGCACTGGATAAAGCACTAAAGAGAGCCGTACATTCAATCAGTGCGGAACCTTCAGATAGCATCACATTATTATTTATTGATCTGGACAATTTTAAAGTCGTCAACGACTCACTCGGTCATGTAACTGGCGACACCTTACTCAAAAAGTTGGGTAAACGGCTTCAGAAAGCAGTAACAGACGATCGTGTTTATCGGTTTGGTGGTGATGAGTTTGTTGTACTGCTCCACGCTGATAGCTCCTTGGCCTTGGCGCAAACCAAAGCTAAGCAACTGGTTCAAACGCTAAGTACCCCCTATTACATCGAAAATCATGTGATAAATATATCTGCCAGTATCGGTATCGCTTCAGTCGGCCAATCAAATAAATCGGTGACTGATATTATCCAACAAGCCGATATTGCCATGTATCACGCAAAACAAACCCGTGAACGCGTGGCTATTTTTCAACCGGCGATGCTCGCAAAGGTCCAACAACGCTTTATTTTGGAGCAAGACTTAAAGAAAGGGCTCGAACATCATCAATTTCATCTTGTATATCAACCCATTTTTGATAGCCATAGCGAACAATTGAGTCATGCAGAAGCACTACTGCGATGGGAGCATCCCACGCTGGGCACAATATCACCGGCGGAGTTTATTCCAATAGCCGAAGAAACGGGTTATATCAATGAATTAGGTCAATGGGTATTGGAGCAAGTCGCTGAGGTGTTAGAGAATTGGCACTTGCGCTTATCCCCCGGGCAAAGCCCATCGATTACTGTGAATGTCTCGGCCAAACAGTGTCAATCTCCGACTTTTGCAGACGATATTGCCGCGTTAATTGCCGCCCATCGCTTTGATCCACATTGCCTTGGGCTCGAGATGACCGAGACTGCATTGCTTGAACATTCTGACAACGTGCAGCGTAATTTGAAACGTATTCATGCACTTGGGATTTCGTTATATCTCGATGACTTCGGCACCGGCTATTCATCACTTTCTTTGCTAAGACAATATCCGTTTAATGTCATCAAAATGGATCGCAGTTTTATTATAGGTATTGACCAACCCCATGGAAAAGCGGCGCCTTTATGTCGAGGAATGATTGCGATGGCGCACGCGGTGGGACTGACTGTTGTCGCAGAAGGAGTAGAAACCAAACAGCAACTCTGTTGGCTACGCGAGCATCAATGCGACTACCTCCAAGGCTATGTGTTATCCCGCCCTATTGAACGCCAGGCAATTGAAACTTGGATTTCGCCCAATCTTAATTCATGTATTCGGCTGGTACGCAACTGATGCGGCCGATTGGAGAGAAGCTGTTTGGGCTGCCGTTTTTTGTTGCGCGACGGGGACCTGGCTTTGCAGCCATTCTTCACGTAAGACGCCATAGCGCAGTGAATCGTAATATTCACCTTGATAGTAGCGGACAGCGCGTAAACGCCCTTCTTCGCGCATGCCTAACGCTCTGGCGCACCGCATCATGCCAATATTCCCGGACCAAGTCGTTAAGCCTATGCGATTCACCGCGTGGCGGGCAAACAGTTGGTCTATCCATAGTGTCAGCGCTTGCCGCCCTGTTCCTTTTCCCCAACATGCGGGATCAAAGATGGTGATCCCCACTTCAAGCCATCGCGTGCGCTTGTCTTCCCAATAATAAGTGACGTAACCGACGGGCTTGTTATCAACGCAGATAACTTGAGCGGTATCTCCTGCAAGAAAACGCCGGAAAAGGCCAAACCGAAACGACCAATAGGATACCGGCTCAATAGGACTGTAAGGCGCGTCGTATTGCTTCCACGCACGGGAATGGTAGATATTATGCCAAAAATAGCGCGCTTCTTGACGCTGCGCTGCGCGAATACTCACCGCAGCGTGATGGGATAAGTCGACGTCCATGTAGGCTTATTTCTCTCCTGCTCCTTGTTACCATACGATCGGCGACGGCTCTGACACGTCAGAGCGACGCATGGTGGGGGTTACCCATAAAGGCATCCAGTTTAACTCAATTAACCACCACATTGGCTACCTCCATCTCACTTTCTTTTTGAAAGTGTAGACGCTTATCAGCGTTGACGGACAGTTTGGCGCGTCGATTGCTGAGACAGCCCAACGCCCAATAAGACAAATCCTCCCCCGATAATATGATATGGCGTTAAGACTTCTCCTAGCCAGATGACGGCGATTATTGCCGTCATCACCGGTAATAAATTCATATACATTGCGGTACGACTGGCCCCATTGAGCGCGATCGCCTGTAGCCAGATTGCCGGTGCAAGCACCGATGCGCCTAAGGCGGCGAATCCCACTAATGGGTAGGCTTCAGTCGCAATATTTTGGCTGGGTGCCGCCAAAAGCACGGGGATCAGCATGATTACCGCGAATAAGGCCTGCACATAAACGGAGACCCAATTAGAAATCGCCATTGACCATCGTTTCAATAACACACAATACAGTGCATACGACGAGGCACAAATTAACATGAGCCCATCGCCAATGGTTGCCCCACTGGTCAACAACGTTAGCGGTTTTCCCATTGTCAGCATATAAATCAGCCCAGAGATAGATAACCCTGCACCGACAATGGCTCGCACTGTAAGTGGCTGAGACAGTAGTTGAATGCTCATAAAGAGACTGAGCATTGGGACCAAAGACATGATCAATGCCATATTCGTCGCTGTGGTGGTTTGCGCAGCAAAATAGGCGACAGACTGGTTTGTGACCATGCCAAGTAAGGCGAGTAAGGCAAGCCGCGGCGCGTAGGTTATCACCGCACGCCGCTGACGCCAAAGGGTAGGTAGGCAAAAGGGAGTAAGCACCAAGATGGCAAAGAACCAACGGTAAAAGGCCATCGCACCAGGTGCAATGACCGCCACTGACATTTTGTTTACGATGGTATTCACCGACCAAATAAAAACCGCGGCAAATGGCAACAGAACCGGCATAACTGCCTCATTGAAACGCGAATCGCGTGTAATTAAAACAGGCAGTTTACAGTGTAAATAGAAGAATGAAACCAAGTCGATAGAAACAGTTAGGGGGGGACTATGATAGGCGACCATGTCGAACGAGTTGTGCAAGCAACACAAGGTACAACTACGCGAAAAAACAATCGGAAAAAAAGCGGGCAAGGGCCCGCTCGGCAAGCATTTAGCCAAACGATGTCATAAAGACATCAAATAGGACAAAGGTATCTATCGGGAGCTATATTAACGCCAATCCGTGAATGCATGTCAGTTATGCGTCAAGCCTGTGCAAAATAACGGAGTTGTTAGCCACTCATTGCAATGTCATCTAACGCTCTAAGCACTTGCCCATCCAGATGGCCATCAAACACGCGTTGACACACTTTACGGCGCACCGCTAAACCTGAGATTAATTTCTCAATAGATAGGTGACGTTCCTGCTGTTGCTGATTAAAAAATTCAATCGTACGGCTGAGTGTTTCATAAGGCACCACTTGATCACCAACGCGTAACCAATCAAGCTTTTCTAGATAACCTTGACACTCTTCAGTGATCACTGAAGACGGATGCCCTGTCATTGCTGAGAGCGCGGTGATACTGCGTTGTAACGCCTCTTCTGAGGTATATTTAGAGAGAACGATGGTCAGCTCGTCAGCATTGATCTCAACCAGATGCTTGCGTTGCTTAACACGGCGCCCCAAACGGCCGCTGGTTTTCTCTTTGCGTTGGATAGGCTCAAACTCGCCATCGATGATCCCGGACAGTTGATCAAGGTCTTGGCTGGGTAAGATCTCGTTGCGCAATGGGTTTGGCATGGTTGGCGCTAGCGAGCGTTTACCTTCGTTATACATTTTAGCGCGGGAGTAACGGATCACTTCATCGACATTACATTTAATATCCATCCGGTAATCCGGATATTTTTTTTCATCGTCTTCGCGTGTCAGCGTTAGGTGATATCCCCAGAGGTTTACCGCAAAAATCGATTCAGTGACTTTGCCTTCTGCCAGTTTTCGAAGCTCTCTAATCAAATCACTCGAAAAACGTCGCCATTCAATGTTACGCGCCATTTTTTGGTTTAACTCGCTCAGTAGCATCGAATCTTCCAAACGACGTGACATACGGCTTCTGAAGAGCGAATAGAGCTGGAATACTAGTGTATGCTGACGCAAAATTTCAGGCGGGAACAAGAAGAAGTAATCACGCGTCATCAATTCTTCAAAAAACGACGGCTCCCACACCAGGATATACAGATTGGGTTTAATTTTAACTTCCCCATCTTCATCTTCTTTTGGTGCTTCCTCTGATGCGGTAATAGTCCGAGCTAAAAAGCGGAAGCGATCACTTTTAAACCCTTCAGGCATGTTTTCACTCAGCCAACGGCCGGTCAATTCGTGGAGTTGAAAATCCGTAAACTCGATTCTATCGATGCTTTCTCGGATTGCATCACGTGCCGGTCCACTGTCTTTTTTACCCCGTAGTTGCAAAATATCAGTGATGTAAATGGGGGTTTTATTACCAATCGATTGGGTTTGTAGCTCGTAATTCGGTAAGTGGTGATCATGGTATTGCACGGTTAACGTAAATAATGCGAATAACGTCATCAGATCATCCACCGTCATGATCGACTTGGCTGATCGTGTCTCAATAATGGCTTTGGTCCCGCTGATCGCAACCATTGATTTTTGATAGGCTTTTTTTGTCCGTGGCGGCGCCAAAGCTTGATCAATGATCCCCGCCCAGCTTGTTGGAGAAACCAAAATCTGATCTTTTTCGCCAGGCATCATTGGGGGCGTTCCCAGTCCGTGCTCGCTCAGAAGTTGGCGGTTTACTTGCGTTTGTGCCAGCGCTTTAGAGCGTTTTTGTTTGACTTCATCTCGGCTTTTTTCTGTCATCAATCCCGCACTGCCAAGTGATGAAATGAGACGGCTTGGATTGACAAAGCGATGGAGCATCGTTTTACCTGCCAGCCCTTCTTCAAAACGAACCGGCTGCTGAAGAAAAAGGCCTAATTGCACCGCCGCACGTAATCGTTGCTGAATGGCAGCACGTGTTAATTGACCGTCGGTGGCGTCAACAAGTTCTGTGGTAGAGACATAGCCATCTTGAGATGAAAACCCGCGCACTGAAATCAAATTGAGCAGTTCTAAGATACTTTTGGTCACCCCTTTAAAATGCTCATATTGCGCAAGCCAGTCGACCAGTTGTCCATGCACTTCGAAGAGATGCCCGTCTTTGTGGGAACGAGGTGCTTTTATTAATATTTTTTCCGGTTTACTGGCACTCATGTCAGTTAAGATCCTTCATAGCAGGCGTACTCAAAGCGCATTATTCTTTAATGTTGAGGTGACGAAAGCCGTAAATCGATCACACTTCCAGGGAAATCCTAATAAAAATAGATCCAAAAAGAAAGATCTTTTTTATTGCATCTTTTAACTGATCTTTATGATTATTCTGATCTAATTTGATGATCTGATCTTATGATCCGGGCGATGAAAAACCTATAGATGACTGATTTATAGGGATTATAAAATAACCCTTCTCGAAAGCATGATCAACAAAGCATCGGAGGCATGATCAACATACTTCACCAACGATGATCAAGTAAGGCCTGAACCAATGATCATCAGCGTATCGCATCAATGATCAAACAGTTACTGCATCAATGATCAAGTGTATTCCACACGTTATCCACAACCTCGGAACGCTTTTATTTGTTTAGATGATGTTATCAGAGCCAAACAGCCGTGTTTTCATCATGGAACAATGATCAAGTGATGCGAATTTTGCTCAATCAGACGGAATGCTGCCTATGTTGTGAGCAATGTGGCGAGAAAGTCGTGTCTCGCCTGCTCAAGTTGAAATGACATTAACAGTATAATCGCCATCAGTCAGCATGTGTCCGGATGCGGAACAATGATCATGTATGATGATCTTGTTGTTCAAGAGTCAGCCTATTTCTCATCAGTCGTACGATCGGAGAAGAAAATCGCGACGGATCGTCCTGGATCCCTTGGTACGCCTGACATTGTCCGTAAATTAGCGGTTTGGATATATCGTTCCGGTTAAGATACTGGCACTATTCAATCAGAAATATAACTTGATCATCGTTCCCAGGCTTATTGAGACATTGCGGTTGAATTTGCTGGTGATTTCATCGCAATACGTACTTGATCATGCTTCCTATCTACTCATGTTATCAACGAAAGCATGATCAAGGCTATTGAATCCATCGCTTTATTTTCCTTGATCATGCTTTCGGGAAATAGGATCAAATGGCATTAATGTTCATCGCACATCGCCAAAATGTGTAATAGAGGGTCGATCCTACTGATGATATCGATGAAAAATTGTCAGTTTAATGTTGAAATATCGACAACCGTAAATTAGCCAACCAAATACAAGCTTCCGTATTTATTCGCTATTTACATTGTAAATAAGTGACACTGTGACATTTTAAATCTTACTATGATTGTCTCTGATTATATTGGTTGAATTTGACATCAATGGTGGTGATATTCAGCCCCACCCTATAATTACAATTGTGAGCAGGATCTGTATTTGATTGGCATTTGTTCACCTTTTTATTGTCTTGGGTGGATTATGCTGTACAATCGACAATTATTTCTCGTGATGGCGAAAAAGAATATGGATAGGGAAAAGACGATTGAGAACCTCCGCAATATCGCGGCGCAGACAAAACAAGTGCAGTCTGATCGTGTGGAGATTGTCATGGAAGAGCGACACGATCAGCTCTTTCCGCCCATGTCGAAAGCGTTAATGGAAACACGTTCAGGGCTTACGCGGCGCAAGCTTGATGAAGCGATCTCTCGCATGGAGCAAGACGGGCATCAATTTACCAAAAATAATGCCAATCATTACTCCATTACCCTGGATGAAGCGCATCAAATTATGGACGCCGCGAATGTTCCGACGTTTCATGAACGTAAAGGCAAGACGCACAAACCTTGGGTTGTGAACATTCAAAACCAAAAAGGGGGCACCGGCAAGTCTATGAGTGCGGTGCACTTAGCGGCTTGTATGGCGCTGAATCTTGAGAAACGTTATCGCATTTGCTTGATTGACTTAGATCCGCAAGGCTCGCTGCGATTATTCCTTAACCCACAAATCAGTTTGACGGAACAAGAAGGGATTTATTCTGCCGTTGATGTGATGTTGGACAATACGCCCCAGGCTGCTGACAAAGATTTCATGATGCGTAATGTCTTGCTGCCGACACAATATCCTAATTTGAAAACCATGGCTGCCTTTCCTGAAGACGCCATGTTTAATGCAGAGGCATGGCAAGCGTTAGCAACCAGCCAGTCGCTGAATGTGGTGGAGTTATTGCAAGAGAAGGTGATTGATCCAATCAGTGATGAGTTCGACATCATTATGATTGATACGGGACCCCATATCGATCCACTGGTTTGGAATGCGATGTATGCGTCTAACTCTCTAGTGATCCCCTGCGCCGCGAAGCGACTGGATTGGGCATCGACGGTGAACTTTTTCCAACATCTTCCCCAAGTGTATGAGATGTTTCCGGAAGACTGGCACGGATTAGAATTTGTGCGTTTAATGCCAACCATGTTTGAAGATGATAATAAAAAACAGATTTCTGTCTTAACTGAAATGAATTATCTTTTAGGTGAACAGGTCATGATGGCGACGATTCCTCGAAGTCGCGCTTTTGAGACCTGTGCTGATACCTATAGCACGGTATTTGATTTGACGTCACAAGATTTTGAGGGCGGTAAAAAAACGTTATCAACGGCGCAAGATGCGGTGCATCGAGTCGGACTCGAACTCGAACGTGTGCTGCATAGCTACTGGTCTCAGCTCAATCAGGAGTAAAAAAGAAAAATGGCAATTAAAACCTCTGATTTAAATGCGCGCTTGTTTGCAAAGGCGGATAAACGCCGAGCAACAACATCACAAGAAGCGCAGAGCGCGGCGAGCGAGAGAGCGGCAGTGATCGAGTTAGCTGTGGCGGGTGAGCGTACTGTCGAGTTTGAACTTGTTAAAGTCCCAGCGTTAACGATCCGAGATAAAACAACAGTATTTGATAAAAATGCGCGTGAGCAGTCGTTTCTTAACGAATTGGCATTATCAGATATTCTGACCACCTTAAAAGAGCACGGACAACAATACCCGGCTGTTGGGCGGTGGCTTGATGACGGTCGTATCGAGGTCCTCGATGGCAGCCGGCGCCGTATGTCTTGCATTATTGCAGAGCAGGATTTTCTGGTATACGTCGCAAAAGGGATCAGCACGCGTCATGCTAAGTTTTTGTCGGATGTCGCGAATGCGCACAAACCTTTATCCTTGTATGAACGCGGTAAAGAAATGCAAGCCATGTTAGACAGCGGTGACGTCAGTGATCAAAAGGCACTGGCGAGCGCATGTCAGTGTAGTGAAGCATTAGTCAGTGGTGCATTAAAGGCAGCTGCCCTGCCCTTGCCACTTTTGCAAGCTTACCCCAGTGTCTCTGAATTGGGGCGCCCGACTATCGTCAAACTCCACCGTTTGTATTTTAGCCTTGATAGCCAATCGCAAGCGCAGTTGGTGGCGATGCTAGGTGAGACACCGTTATGGCAACAAGTTGATGCCCAAGGCGTGACACGCATTACGCGCGAAGTGACCCAGCGAATCGAGCAATATAAAGATGAGCTTGTGGCGCCGCAGCCGAGTGAAAAAGAACAAGCTCAAACCTTGTTAGAAGGACGCGCGTCTTATCGTCGTAAAGGCAATAATTTGAGTATCAATTTGAAAAAAGTGAGTGATCAAGATGCTGAGCAGATCTTGGCGCTGATAAAGGAACACTTTAACGGTTAACGCGTTCAAATCGAATAAAAAATGGCACGCCTTTGCGTGTCGTTTTTTTTTGCATGGTATCATCCTCTTTATCTGCTAAATCGACAAAACGGAACGCGTCCTATGGGGGCATCAACGACCTCATCAACTCTGCAACAGTTTTTTGCAGATTTAATTCATTCCGCCACATTGCGTGCTCATCGACAATTGGTGTGTATCGATTATCCTCTCGATTTTATCGTGGCAGCCTTTGACGAGGCCGCTACCCCGCTGGTTATCGGTCATGCTGATGAAGGATTAAGTTGGCGTCAAGCGCGTCAAAAGCTGGGGCAAGAGTGCGGGCATATCGTGGTTGAGGTGGGCGCCGATTTTAATGCCGAAGCGTTTTGCGCTATTGCAGGCTGCTGTCGGGCGGGATCATTAATTCTTTTACGACTAGCGGCGCCAAAGGAGGCATTGCCGCCTTCTGTGCAGCGTTTAGTCAGACAGCTAGAGCTTAATGAATCGGTCGCCTTCTTTCTACGTCATCAGGTGCGCAGGCCCGCGGAGGTGTTGCCTTTGCCTGGCCAACATGAGGTGAGACAAGAGAATGCGATTGAGGCGGTCAAGAAAGTGGCCACGGGTCACCGGCGTCGTCCCTTGTTGTTAACGGCCGATCGTGGTCGTGGAAAATCGGCAGCGTTGGGAATCGCAGTGGCACAGTTAGTCATGAACAAACCACGAAAAATTTTGGTCAGCGCACCGACGCCCGCGCATGCCGCAACCTTATTTAGTCATATTAAGTCAAGTTTGGGTATGAATACCCAAGGTCAGGTAATTGATTATCAAGGCAGCGATATCCGCTATATTGCCCCCGATACCTTGTTACAAGAAACGCCGTTGGCGGACCTTCTTTTGATTGATGAAGCGGCGGCAATCCCATTGCCGATGTTGAGCCAATGCTTACATCAATATAGTCGCGTGGCCATTGCAACCACAGAGCATGGTTATGAAGGAACCGGACGTGCTTTTACGATAAGGCTGAAACAATTACTGGATGCAGAGCAACCACAATGGCGACCATTGAGACTAACTGCGCCAATGCGATGGGCGGATAACGATCCGGTTGAACGTGCGCTAAATGCATTATTCTTGCTCGATGTCGATCCGCCTGAGTTACTGATCAGTGACGACCAAAGCCAACCCGTTAAGTTGGATAATATCGTCGTTCAGCGTTTATCTCCCGCACAGCTATTGAGTGATGAGGCCTTACTGCGTTCATTATTTGCTTTGTTGCTGGCTGCGCATTATCAAACGTCGCCGAATGATTTAGCACGGTTACTTGATGACGATTCAATCATTGTTTGGGTGGGAAGCGTCGCGGGCGAGTTGGTCTCTGCGTGTGTGATCAATGAAGAATGCCGTCTTAGTGCCGACTTGAGCCGGGCGGTGGTTGCGGGGCAACGTCGCCTTAAAGGCCATCTTCTCAGCCAGTCGCTCGCTGCCCACCTCGGCGAACCAGCGATTTTGCACCAGAGCCTTTGGCGAGTTGAACGAATCGCGGTAGCCGAATCTTACCGATATCAAGGCTTGGGTCAGCAGCTTATTACTGCTGTGGCTCAGGAGGCAAGCAAGCTTGAGATATCGTGTCTCGGGGTGAGTTTTGGTGTGACGGCTCGTCTTAGTCGATTCTGGTTGAAGCAGGGGTTTGAACCAATAAAACTTGGCTTGAAGCGCGATCAAGCCAGTGGTTGTTATTCTTTACAAATGGTAAAGCCAATCAAACGGCTAGCGTGGTTGCAAGACGGTGTCGCCTTGTTTCGTCATAGCTTACCAATCCAATGGATGACAACTCATCAGGCCATGGAGGTTGATATTGTTGGCGCTATGATGTGCTTCTTATCTGATAAGCCACTGGCAGGCTGTATAGACCAACAGATTAAAGGATTTATTGCCGGGGGCGTTGGTGTTGATGGGTCATTAGCAAGCCTACAATTGTGGTTACGTCAGCACGTTAAAGCCTTACCTTCGCATCCAGACGATAATGCGCTCTATGTATTGATCAGTCGGATTATTCTTGGCCATTCGTGGTCTACGGTATGTGCGCGGTACCGACTGACGGGTAAAAAACAAGCCGAAGCGATGATCCGTGACTATGTTACGCGCCATGACGTCAGTGAGTGAGTCAGGCCGTTTTGATAGAGCTATTGGTTCAATTTACAGTGTAAAGATAAGGAAGCGCCAAACGTATCAATTTACACTGTAAATTCACATAAGGCTGTTAATAGAAACATACCTGTTAATGCCAACATAGCTTTCACTACAAATACCACGCTCCACGTAAATACCACATTCCATGTAAATGCAGTGCTCCATGTAAATGCCGCGCTCCATACAAACATAACCGTTAATGAAACGAGGCTCGGATGAGATTTACAGTGTAAATCGTCCATCATAGAAACTGAGAAACTTACTAAGTAGTGATCAAATTAATCCTATCGTGCTCACGTTTTTACTAGAGATCCTGCTTCCAAGATGACTAAACCTGTATAATTTATTACAAATGAGACAATTACCTTCAGCGATGTACGACGTAGGCTAACCTAATCGTTGTTAAGATTGTGGTGAGGCGTTTCGTTTTATGACGAGACGAAAACAATGTCATACGGTTGGATCATCATATCGATAAAGCCGTAAGGCGTTTTTGGCAGGGAGCGACATGCTAGACGATATCCTCCGAGTTTCTCAGGATGGGCAACGTGTGTATTTATCGGCCGGTAATACTCAGCACACGAGTGAGCAACCGATAGAGAAAAAACAAATTAAGGATTGGTTGGTGCATCACCAAGCCGATGCCTTCTTTTGTTTCGACGATACGATAGAGTCGGCTTTAACCAAGCTGAATACGCCCAACGATAATAGCGAGTCAGAAGACTTTATTATCGCCGAGCGACGGGATGCCACAATAGAAGCCCGTATCGCAGATGATAAGATGACGGCCTATCTTATCGTTAATGGTGCGTGTGGTGGGCGAGGTCTTAAAGGTGATGATATTCTGTCGACACTGCGTGAAGCAAATATTGTTCGTGGTATCAAAAAACCAACCTTACAAAAACTGTTGTCTGCTTCTGGACGATTAAAACCCGGTGAATATCTGGATGTGCCCGTAGCCTTTGGCAGACAGCCAGTGGCAGGAGAAGATGCGCACATTGTCTACTTAATAGAAGACCCCGCCGATCGCGTCCGTCGTCCAAGAGAGCGAGAAGATGGCACGGTAGACATGCGCGATCTCGGTGAAATGGTCATGGTGAAGCAAGGTCAACCTCTCGCAAAACTCGTGCCCGAAACGGCAGGCTATGAAGGCTTTACCGTAACCGGTTCAGTGCTCTCAACGTCATCAGGTAAACCGATGACATTAGCGGCCCACGAGGGCAGCGCATTCAGTAATAAAGATCCTAATATTCTTATTGCGACCATGGCAGGTATCCCGCGTTTGCAAAATGACGGCGTTGCAGTTGACGATGCGCTGAGTTTAGACGTTGTCGATGTAGGCACCGGTCATGTCAATTTTGAAGGCAGCGTTGTCATTAAAGGCGATGTTGAAGTCGGCATGAAAGTGACAGCGTCGGGGACGGTGACAGTCGGCGGTGTGGTTGAGTCTGCCACGATTACCGCGGGGGCTGATATTATTGTTCAGAACGGTATTATTGGTCGACAAGTTGCTGCGGACTCAGACATCAATTGCATCTTAGTGGCTGATGGCAACATAGTGGCGAAATTTGCTCAATACGCGACCTTGTGCGCAAACAAAAACGTCGAGCTGACCTTGCATGCGATGCATTGTAATACGCAAGTGGGGCAGTCGCTTACGATAAGTGACACCACGAAGCGTAAAGGTACACTTGCAGGTGGGAAACATGAAGTCGGTGAAAAGCTTCGGGCGGTCATTGTGGGGGCCAGTGCGGGGGCACATACCTATATCCATTGTTTTCCGAGGTTACCTCTTCTCAAGCGGCAAATGGTTGAACTGAATAAAGATTGGGAAGACAAAACGGCGCAACTCGATAAAGTAAAAGCGGCGGAAGCGAAGCTAGAAGCGTTACCACCCGCCAAACGTGATGCGGCGATGGTCGAGCGCATTACCTCAACAAGAGATAACTTATTTGAAGCGCTTGATGAAATTGAGAAGGCGATAGAGGAAACAGATACCACGATAGAAGCGTCCTATCGTGCAGCCAGTATAACCGCCACTAAATCACTGCTAAATCGTGTACACTGCACCATTGGAGAAGAAAAACACAGTATAAACTCTGAGCATGGCCCTTCGGTTTTGTTTTATGATAATGCAGCGATAGAGCTGAAACCCTACCAACAAAATAGTTAGCGTTGATTTACAGTGTAAACGCGATTTACAGTGTAAACCCAACGACGGTGTAACCCCAATTTACAGTGTAAATGTTTTATCTTCGGCGACGTATCGTCGCACAAAAAAATCGCGTTACTGAGGTAACGCGATTTTTGATTTGAACGCTTCGCAAGCGTCTAACCCTTTAGTTCTCTTTGTCCGTATTACTGAAGATATACCCTTGGAAGCCATTAACGAACAGTTCAGAAAGATGAGCGAGCTGCGCTTCTGTCTCAACCCGTGTGGCAATGGTCGTGATATTTAGATTGTGCGCTGTACGACAAATGGAGGCCAGGACATTGTCTTGCGCATCGTCCTCAATATGGCTTGTATACGCGAAATCAATTTTAACGTAATCGGGCTTAAAGCGTTGCAGATAATCAAGCGATTGAAAATTACGGCCGTAATTATCGACCCCGAATTGGAAGCCGGCTTGACGAATTTGATCCGTGAGCAGACCCGTATGATCGGCATAGCGAACAAATGCTCCCTCTGGAATTTCAAAAAGTAGTTGGCCGGCAAGTCTACGGTGTTGATCCAAGATTGTCCCCAGCCAGCGAATAAAGGATGCGTTGGTTATACTACTCAAGGTCAAGTTCACGGCGAGAGGGCCAACACTTGGATCTTGGTCTAGTGTTTTAAGCACATGTGAAACGACGTGTTTATCTAGAATCTCGCCCATTTGAAGTTGTTCTACCGCCCCTAAGAAATGACCGGCGCCATAATAGTTGCCATCTTTTTCAATTGCTGAGAACACTTCCTGATGGAGGCGGTTGGACTGACTGTCAGTGGCTGACTGATATTTGAACACAAAGAGTTCTTTCGCGACGGCCTCATGAAGCAGTGCTTTCCATTGCTGTTTGCCCATCGCCGCATCACCAATAGAATGGTCGATTAAGGTCAAAGGGTGCTCAGGCGTATTTCGTGCCTGTGAGAGTGCGTTGTCAGCTTGTGACAGCAATACACTGGCCTTTTGGTTGCCGCCGCCATTAACCGCTAACCCGACAGCAACCTTGGGTTGTATCAGCTCTGATGGATCCGCTTGCATGTCGACGACCATGGCAATGACGCGTTCGCCTAATACAAGCAAATCCTCAGGATCGGTGTTGGGTGCCAATACGACAAACTCGTCTTTGCTCAACCTTGCCGCTGTCATGTTATCGTCGCTGATAATGGTGGTTGTTAAGTGGTTAGCGAACTGCTCTACGACAAGATCGCCGGCTTCAAACCCCTGGTTTTCATATGCGTCGCTGATAAGGTCCACTTTGATGAGCGCCATTCCACCAATGCCAGACTCTGTTAACCAAGAATTAAGTTGAGCGACATAAAAGCTACGGTTTCCAAGGCCTGATACTGGGTCACGATAAGCGGCTTTTCGCAGGCGGTCTGCCTCTTTTGCTTGTTGTTCAAAATAACGCTTAAGTTGGTCTGTCATGACATTGATCGCATTAACGACCGTTTTGAGATCGGTCGTTGGTGGCAGAGGAATGGGATCGCCAAATTTGTTTTTCGCAATCTCGCCTGCTTTTGCGGTAATACGAGCAAGAGGTCTTAGGGAACGTTGCAGTTGCCAGCCGATAATTAATGAAGCAATGACAAAGATGATTGCCATGATTGTGCCGAGTTGAACAAAGGACTTCCATAGTTGTTTGTAGGCGTAGCCAGGATGGGCAACGACTTCTACTTCAGCAAGTTGCATCCAGCCGCTGGTGATGGTTTGCTTTTCAGTGATGACGGGGAAAATATCTAGATTGATAAACCACTGCGGCACACCTTGGATTTGGACAGGATATTCTCGCGTAATCTCACTGTTATCAGACAACAAGGTAAGATTAACTTCACGATAGAATCCTCCATCAAAAAAAGCGTTTATCACTGATTCGGCTGCCACCTTATCCTCCGATTCAAGGTAGGGTGCGAGCGCTAGCCCCATTGAGTTCACGGTATTGTTGACATCAGAGGTTTGTTGACTGAGTAAAAAATTCCGCGTGGTGTTGAGTTCTATACCGAAGACGCCCAGCACTATGCAGAAGAAAATCACCAGCATCCACGTAAATATTTGATTGAATAACGTCATCGGTGTTTACCTATCGTATTGTCTAATCGGTTTTTGCATTTCTAGCGACTCGACACGAGTGCGCAAATCATTCCAAAGGCCAAGCCTTGAGGCGTTGCCCGCTAGTTCACCTTGTCCACGCTCTTTCATTAACCATAATCGGCTACCATTAAAACTATAGATAGGTAACAGATCGCGGCGTAATGACGCGCGTTTAATCTCTGGGTCTAAGTTGTCTAATAGCACCGGCTCGGAAGAAGGGGTTGGGTAATAAGCGACGACCATATGGAATTGGTCAAGGCGGATGGCTTTGACGTAAACAAGCCGCAACTTTTTATCATCGATTCCTAATTCTCGTAGCGAAAAATACTTAGCGATACTAAAATCTTCACAATCGCCAGCAGCAGCACCAAGAAATTCAAGCGGCGTTGCCCAGTAGTCTTTTTGGCCCCACAAGTCGATATCATCAACAAAATACAGTTGGTTGAAAAAATCATTGACGCGGTCGAGCTTATCGAGCTCTGATACATCTTGACTATTTTCGACCATATTCCGCCATGCGGTAACGCGTTTACCTGCACGATCACCGTAAAAGTTAGCGACTTTATCGACCCAGCGGGCTTCCTTTGTCGTCAGTCCAACCGTCCCAAATGAGATAAACAGGATCAGGACAATGATGTGCCATCGCTTCATTACTGATTGTCTCTCTCTTCTAAGGACTTAGTGACATCGCTTGATGCGTCGTTATGTCCAAACATAGTTTAATTTGACCAAGGTCTACTCAGTTTGCCATACCTTAAACATGAGTCATAGCAGTGCAAGATGGCTTTCTAAAAACGCAACTTACTGATATCAAAATAATGTCGAAAATACTGCGCCTCGATGGCCTTTTCCTCGTATCAGTGTGGGTACCTTCAAGTTTAGATGAGCGAGTCACTTTTCACCGTATTGCTAGGAACAGGGTGACTTTGGTTAAACCATAAAAAGTCGCCTGGTAGGCGCCATGTATAGATGAAAATCAACTTGTTAATCAGCGTTTTCCTGCGCAAAATAGTGGAAAGTAAATGAATGGGAGAGAGCAATGGATTTGTCCGATATTCGACGAGAATATACAAAAGGGGGATTGCGTCGCGACGATTTGCCGAGTACGCCAATGGATCTGTTTGAGCACTGGCTGCAGCAAGCGATTGATACTCAGGTGCCCGATCCGACCGCGATGACGATTGCGACTGTTGATGAGCATGGGCAGCCTTTTCAACGCATCGTGTTATTGAAAGATTTTAACCAAGATGGCTTTGTATTTTATACCAATCTAGGCAGTCGCAAAGCGCTACACCTCAAGGAAAATAGCCAAATTAGTTTGCATTTTCCCTGGCACTTTATCGAGCGGCAAGTCCACATTATGGGTGAAGCCGTGCCTTTGAGTAAAAAAGACGTTTTCAAATATTTTACGTCTCGTCCAAAGGAGAGCCAAATTGCGGCGTGGGCGAGTAAGCAGAGTGAACGATTGTCTGCGCGATCGGCGCTAGAGGGAAAATTTTTAGAGCTGAAAAAGCAGTTTGAGAAAGGTGAAGTGCCGGTCCCCACTTTTTGGGGCGGTTATCGTGTGATACCTAAGAGCATTGAGTTTTGGCAAGGCGGTGCGCATCGTTTGCATGATCGATTCTTGTATCAACGGCAAAAAGATGAAAGCTGGGACATTGAGCGCTTAGCGCCGTAAACCCGCGGAAGAGGCCAATATAGCGATATATTGGCCTTTTTGTTTGTCGTTTTGTGTCATTAATCTCGAAGCACGACAGAGAGCTGTTGGGTTAACAGGCTTTCTGGTATTGCAGATCCAAACCCTTGCGCGAGTGCGCGTTCAAGTAGCGCCGCTTTGGAGTCAGCCTCGAACTTCTCGCGTAAGTGCGCAAAGTGGTTTTCGATGGTTTTGACGGAAACGGATAAGGTGTTTGCAATGATCTGAGGCTTTTTGCCGTGTAAATGAAGGAATAAAACTTCCTGCTCACGTGCAGTGAGATGGATATGTGATTGGTGATGATGATGATCCGTCTGCGCTTCTTCCGGGTGTGTCACCGCATGACATATCCAGTGACCCACTTCTAAAATAGCGGTATCACTCAGCTCTTGGCCACAAAACATCACACCGCACACTTCACCCTTGTCATTATACCAAGGCGTTTTCGTAAATAAGTGCGCGTACCAGCGGCCGTTCGCGTAAGGATGAATGTCGAGTACACGAAGACGCTTACCCGTTGCCATCACGTAATGATCCTGTGCCTGAAATTGATGCGCAAACCGTGTGGTAGGGCTAGGCATATCGTAGTCAGTTTTACCGATACAGTCTTGTGGCTGTTCGAGGCCGATGAGCCGGCAATATTCAGTGTTGGCATAAACAAACACTGAATGCGTGTCTTTACAGCCCCAACAACCGGGGAGCTGCTCAAGCATAGACAAAGCTGGAGGCACGGGGGAGGGAGAGAGCGGGTGATTCATATAGCTTACCGACGCGTTATTATTGTTTTGAGAGTAACGATTCTGGGTCGATAGTGAAAAGTCGACAAGCTATTGGAGCATAAAAAAAAGCCGGCATAAAGCCGGCAAAGACAAGATTTCCCCGAAGGGAGTTATCCTGTACGACGTGTAGAAGAGGTTGTCTAGATAATTCACTCATACCATGAGGGTAGTTGATATAAGCTCCTTATCTGACTGCACCTAACAGTGTTAGGAACTGCAAACGCGTCTATCGGGACAAATTGCGTTTACGAGCTTTACTATATCTAGAAGATTAGACGTTGGGTAGGGGGGCTTTGACCTATTGACACAGGATAAAGCAACTTAATATCAAGATTGTTATGCTGCAAGATGGCAGAGCCGGTAATAGGCGAGTTAACTTTGGGTGGGTAAACGTAGTAAGCGTAAGTAAGAAACGTCCGATATAAAAAACGCCGCTTTTTTAGCGGCGTTTGTTTTATATGTGGGTGAATGCTTAATTTAGCGAGTTTTAATGTGTCTGATAACTCGAAAACCAAGGTAATTAGCACTGGTGTTTTCACCCAACTCTAGACGCTCAGAGGCACGTGAACGCTGAGGAGAGAAGTTCCAAGCGCCACCACGTGCAAGCGGCGTGTCGCTGCCAACCCACTCCCAGACGTTACCCGCGGTGTCATAAACACCGAATGGATTAGGCGGAAAGCTTTTCACGGGCGAGGTACGATCGTTAGACCAGACTGTGCCGCTCCAACCGGTGTTCGCATTTCCCACGCCAATGTCATTGCCCCACCAATAGTCACTTTCTGTGCCGCCGCGTGCCGCGACTTCCCATTCAACGTCGTTAGGAAGTGCATAATGTTGCCCAGTTTGCTGGCTGAGCCAATCAATATAGGCGTTGGCGTCGTCTTGGTTAACACACACAACGGGCGAATCAGCCGCTTGATCAAAGCCTGGCTGACGCCAATCTGATTCTAAACTTTGACTGATTTCACCGTTTACCAGCGTATTACAGCCATTGCCTTGTTCCGCGGCAGTGACATACCCAGACGCAGTGACAAAGGCATCAAACTGCTCGACGGTGACAGGTGTGGCGCCTATCGCGAATGATTGCTGAATTGCCACCTTTTCGCGCGCATCAGGGCCCACTTTGTACTCACCGGCGCCAATGACGACCATTTGCGGTGCTTCCAGGTTTTTTGCAACGGGATCAGTAAACTTTTTGCCTGGACTGGGCGGCTGGTTTGGCTGCTCTCTAAGCTTGGCCCATACCACTTGATCTTTACCTAGATAAATTTCTCGATCATAGGGAATAAAGCCGGGTTTGGTCACCGTCAGATCGTGATTACCAACCGGTAACATCAGCTCGACGGGTGTACTGCCATAAGTCACATCGTTGATGGTTACGTTGTCATCATAACGGTTAGAGCGGACAGTCACGTTTACCCAACGTTTTGCCTGCTGCTTACGCTGTGCTTGTTTCTGTGCTTGTGTCGTCTCAACACAGTATCTGTCTTCCAAATCAAGCAAACGGCATGAGGCTGTCTTATCCGGACGACTCACCAGCTCTGCTTTTATCCGAGTAGTGTAATCCGTGCCGCCGGTAAAGCCCGCGTCCATGATCTCGCTGTTGGTCACGTGAATATTGAACGCCACGTTATCAATATTTTGTTTCACAGCGTCTGATTCGGTAACAAAGTTGGTTACCTGACCACGGAACTCTCGAATGGCTTTCTGCATGGTCAAGGTCTTGCCTTGATTTGCACAGGAAGACAGTGTCATGTTTGGCGAACAAGTCAGGCTATGGACAACCTCAATGGTGTCTTTCTGCGTTAGCTCTTTGCGCAGACGCTCTGCACGGGCTTCGCGCATCGCTTCATGCAAGTTTTCTAACGTCGTTGCCAGCAATGCTTGCTCACGCTCGAGTTTTGCCAGATGTTTTTTCTGCTCAATAATCGCGGTTTCGTTGGCAGCCTGTTCGCGCTGCTGATCATTCACCTTCTGCCATGTTTGTTGGTAGGCCTGCTGATACGGGCTAATATCTGTGCTCGGATCGGCGATTAAATCCTGAAATTTTGCATCGAGCTCTGCTTTTGCATTGCTGCGTTTGCGCTTCAGGTTGCTCAGCTCATCTTCTAACGTCGCGCGCTTAACCAGAAGGTCATCCAACTTCGCCTGCTGCAGAGCCAGTTCATCGTTTCGAGACTCCAGTGAATCTTCTTTATCACGGAGCTTCTCTACCAACTCACTGACCGGATCGAGATTATCAGCGGAAGACGCGTTTTCAGCGAACGCCAACTCGGTTAGCAGTAGGGGAGGGAGCGCTAAGCATAACGCTTTTAAATATTTCGTTGTCATAGTTCCCTTGCTTACGCATGTCGCAATAATAATACCTATGTCCAAAAAGTAGACTATCACGGAAACCCGTGTTGCCACGCAAACCGTGTTAATTATTTGACGGCAGTCAGCATTCTGCGACGTGATCGGTGCAACTGTGCTCATGGTTTTAGGTTTATGGAAGATTACCTTAAGCGGTCCCATGCTTCAAATAAGATTGCATGATGACGGATTAAATCGGAAGAATGATCAAGGGGTTGATCGCCCGCGATCGCACCGAAACGATGATCAAGAGAGGCTTGTCCCCATCGAACCTTGACTAACGCCTTGATATTAAATTGTTTAGTTAGATTTATATCGTCTTTTTTCATCTTGTTAGTCTTGCCTTTTCGATGATCAATCGTAAAAACATGAGGGATCCTTCGCATTTTCAAGGTCAAAATGACATTCGCCGTAAAAAATGCGGTACTTGATCATAGTTCCGAAAAATTGCCATGATGGAAACCACATCCTGTGTGATTGGTCGTTTTAGCTATTAGTTATCCGAGAACAATGGTTAGCCGAGAACAATAGTTAGCTGAGAACAATGGTTAGCTGAGAACAGAGAAGCATTCGCGAATGGGAAGAAAGCGTGCCAGAATAAAGAAGGGTTAACAGACGATGAGCCAAAGATCGTGAATAAGGGAGGAGCATAATGGCTGCATCACCGAAGGTTTCAGAAGTCATTGCCTTACCCAGACAGCCACGGCACCACAGTCATGACTACAAACAAGTGGTCATTGGGCTGCAGGGGCAAACGGAGTTTGATGTTGGTGGACGAGGAAGTCTTATTGGTCCAGGACAGGGCTGTTTAGTCGCGGAATCTCAAGAACATGCTTTTACTGGCGTGGGACGAAACGAAATTTTAGTGATTAACCTTCCTTCGCAAGAATGGTCAGAGCAAGCGTTAATGCATGAAAATATTGCGCGCTTATTTGCTCGTGAGCCGTATTTTCAATTAGATACTCACGCACAAATACTGATCAAAGCATTATCGGCAGAGATGATTGCCAATCCCTCCGATCCTTTGCTCAGTCGTGCCTGTGCCGATACGTTAATGTGTGTGTTGCACCGTCACTTCCGGGATCATGTCTCTCCTCGTCGCGATGGCCATCGATTAAATATGGATATTATCGATCGCTATATTCATCAGCATATCAGCCGTAAGATCACAGTTGCGCAATTAGCGGGCAGTGTTTTCTTGGCAGAAAGCCAGTTTCATCAATTATTTAAACAACAAGTCGGGACCACTCCGCATCAATATGTACTGGATAAACGCTTTGCAATGGCAAAGCAGCTTATCAAAGACAGTGATCTGACCATGGCTCAAATTGCAGACAGTTGTGGTTTTTCTAGTCAAAGTGGATTTACTAATGCGTTTTCGCGCTATTTTGGTCTGTCGCCCGCCAGGTTTAAATGCACACCTTAAGCCAAAGATTATCGCAATTTACTCAGCATTACGTTGCATCACATCGACTCAGCTGCCGATCATTTGTTACGCCTCTATAGCGATCGGCGGCTTTATTTGTTAATCATCGGAGGATTTTGCAATAATGCCGGTGTTTTTTGTAAGACCTTACTGATAGACCACGCATAGAATCGATCGCAGAGTAACAATGACGTAACATTTTCCTGCCCGAGTTTGGGAGGACGTGAGTGAGGATACCGCTATGTTTAAAGCCATCGATGCTATGCAGCCCTCGTTTATCGAGCGCCCATTAGCGAAGATTTGGTCTGAAATCTCTCCGCTTTATTGTGTTGACGAAAGTGAGTGGCTGAAAGAACTCATTCCGCTTGCGCAAGCCTCAGAAAATGAGCGAGAGCAAACACGTCGTCAAGCGACTCAGTTAATTGAGCGGGTACGTGCTGATAAAAAAGCCGTACAAATGATTGATGCGCTGTTGTTGGAATACAGTTTAGACACACGGGAAGGCATTCTGTTGATGTGTCTTGCCGAAGCTCTGATGCGAGTCCCCGACGCGCATACTGCTGATGCGCTTATTCGTGACAAACTCAGTGTTGCTGACTGGAAAGCACATTTGCGTCACTCTGATTCCTTATTTGTCAACGCTTCCACCTGGGGGTTAATGCTAACAGGTAAAGTGGTGACCTTAGATGAGAGCACCGAAGGCAAACCGGCGTCAGTGATCAATCGCCTTGTGAATAAAATGTCAGAGCCTGTGATTCGCCAAGCGATGCATCAAGCGATGAAAATCATGGGTCATCAGTTTGTGCTTGGGCGCGACATTGATGAGGCGCAGAAAAACGGCGAAGGCCCGCGCACGAATGGTTTTACATACTCGTTCGACATGCTCGGTGAAGCGGCATTAACCCAAGATGATGCCAAAGCCTATCTCAACGATTACTTACAGGCGATTGAGTCCGTCGGCGAGGCGAAAGCCAGTTATCAAGGACCATCACCATCCGTATCAATCAAGTTGTCTGCCTTGCATCCACGTTATGAAGCGGCAAATCAAGATCGCATGATGACAGAAATGTTTGAGACGGTTCTGGTTTTGCTGAAACGTGCGCGTGAAAAAGATGTTGCGATCACCATTGATGCGGAAGAAGCGGATAGGTTGGAGCTTTCGCTTGCGCTGTTTGAAAAGCTATATCGCGACCCTGTGGTGAAAGGTTGGGGAAAGTTTGGTTTAGTGGTGCAAGCCTACTCTAAACGCGCGCTACCTGTGATCACTTGGTTAGCGGCTTTAGCAAAAGAACAAGGTGATGTGATCCCAATGCGGTTAGTAAAAGGCGCTTATTGGGACAGTGAAATTAAACTGTGTCAGCAAACTGGGCATCACGGTTATCCGGTATTTACCCGCAAAGAAGGGACAGACGTTTCTTACCTAGCCTGTGCACGCTTCCTACTTAGCGAGCATATACGCGGTCTGATTTATCCGCAATTTGCCAGCCATAATGCCCATACGATTGCGGCGATTGCGTCTATGGCGACACATAATGACTTTGAGTTCCAGCGCCTACATGGCATGGGCGATGCGCTTTACAATCACGCCAAAGCCTTGTTCAACACCGAAGTGCGTATTTATGCGCCAGTCGGCAGCCATAAAGATTTGTTGCCTTATCTGGTTCGCCGTTTGTTAGAGAACGGTGCCAATAGCTCGTTTGTACATCGTTTGGTTGATGCACGTTGCCCGATTGACGATTTGATTGCCGATCCGGTTGATACTTTGTGTGCAAATCACACCTTGCACAACGATCGCATTCCTATGCCGCAAGATATTTTTGGGCCCGCCCGTAAAAACTCGCAAGGTGTCGCGACGGATATCGAATCAGAATGGCAACCCTTCCAGGACAGTGTTGTTCCCTTCATGGGCGAGTACCAATGGCAGGCTGGCCCCATTGTTAACGGTCAGCGTCTGAAAGGCGATACGCACGAGATAACCGCGCCCTATGATCGTAATGAGTCCGTAGGTCACGTTGATTGGGCAACGGCTGAACAGGTGAATAACGCCCTCGATATTGCGGCACAGGCTTATCCGACATGGCGAGATACCGAGGTTAGCCAGCGTGGTAAGTACTTACTTGACCTTGCTGATAAACTAGAAGCAAATCTGGGTGAGCTGGTGGCGATCTGTCATCGTGAGGCGGGTAAAACTATCCACGATAGCATTGATGAAGTCCGAGAGGCCGTCGATTTTTTACGTTATTACCCCGAGCAGGCTAAAGCGTTGCAAACGGAGCCACTGGCCTATCAAGGCTTTGATGGACAAGCACAATCGGTGACCTATCAAGGACGCGGTGTCTTTACATGTATCAGCCCTTGGAACTTCCCATTAGCGATTTTCCTCGGCCAAGTTGGCGCGGCGCTTGTGGCCGGTAATACTGTCGTGGCCAAGCCGGCCGAACAGACATCTATTATTGCTTATCGCGCGATTGAGTTGCTGTTAGACACTGGGATCCCTGCTGGGGTGATTCAGCTATTACCTGGCAGTGGCCCTGTGGTGGGAGCGCCTCTCACTGAGGATACGCGTATTGCAGGGGTCGCATTTACCGGATCCACACCAACAGCACAGCGTATTACCCGCACCTTGGCAGAGCGCGATGCCGATCCTGTGCCAGTTATCGCGGAAACCGGGGGGCAGAATGCAATGCTAGTGGACAGTACGGCATTGCCCGAGCAGGTGGTGCGCGATGTATTGCGTTCTGCTTTCGCCTCTGCGGGTCAGCGCTGTTCAGCATTGCGTGTGCTTTATATTCAAGAAGACATTGCTGACCGCGTGATTGGCTTAATAAAAGGGGCGATGGCGGAGCTGTCTGTGGGACGCCCAGAGCGGCTATCAACCGATGTGGGGCCAGTGATTGATCAAACGGCGAAAGACAAGCTTCTTGCTCACATAGAACAGATGAAGCGCAGCGGTAAGTTGGTCACGCAAGTTCCACTCTCTGAAGATTGTGATAAAGGAACGTTTGTGCCACCAACGGCGTTTGAAATCCGCAGTATTGATCAACTGAGTGAGGAGCATTTTGGTCCCATTCTACATATTGTTCGCTATCGCGCGGATGCGCTCGATAAGGTGATTGATGATATCAACCAAACAGGTTTTGGCTTAACCATGGGGGTGCATAGCCGCAATGAAACGACCTGCGCCCATATTGAGCATCGTGCTCGGGTAGGTAACTGTTATGTCAACCGTGATCAGGTCGGCGCTGTCGTTGGCGTTCAACCCTTTGGCGGTCGCGGCTTATCGGGAACTGGGCCTAAAGCGGGTGGACCACACTATCTGTATCGCTTTACGCAAGCATCAGTAAACGTGCAACAAGTCGGTTGATATCAGGATCAGGAGAAGCGTCATGCATCAATTAAATAGCGTTTTAGAGCAGTGTGAAGCGGTTTGGGAAGACTGGAATGATCAAACTGTCGCCGGTCGCATTGCGTTATTGCAACGGTGGTCTGACACGGTCGCCGCTCGCGGCGATGACTTTGCCCACGCAGCGAAGATGATTCGTTTTCAGTGTGAGAACGCTCAGCGCTTGCTCGATAAGGTTCACGAATTGCCTGGCCCGACAGGTGAAACGAACGAGCTGTATACGGCAGGAAGAGGGACTATCGCCATGACAGGTGATGCGTCTCTGACGTCTATTGCTTTGTGTGGTCAGTTAGCGGCTGCGTTGGTGGCGGGTAACTGTGTCGTCGTGAGCGTGGAAGGTTCGCATGCGGACAATGCCGACGCGGTCATGGCGGATCTTGTTAAAGCTGGATGTCCAGATAGAGTTGCTGTACGTGTCGGTCTTGAGGTGTGCAGTGATCTATTCAAGCATCCGCAGGTCGTTGGCGTAGCGACGACTGGAACCAAAGAACATGTGCGAGACGTCAATCGTCAGCTCGCACAACGACAGGGTGTGATTGCGACACTGGTTGCGGAAACCGACATTGAGCAGTATTCAGTGATTGGTAGCCCTGACTATGTGTTGCGTTTCGTGACCGAATGCACCCGAACCATAAATATCACTGCTGTAGGTGGTAATGCCACGCTTCTGGAACTCGGTAGTGGTGAACATTAACTTTCCAGAAATGGCCCCAATTGGGGCCATGCAATTGAGGGACACATATGATAGACAATAGCTATGCCATCAGTGCAACCTTTCTGGCATATCTCATCATGATGCTTGCCATTGGTGTGTATGCCTACAAACGGACTTCTAACTCCGAAGATTATTTCCTCGGTGGCCGGTCGTTAGGCCCATGGCCCGCTGCGTTGTCAGCAGGGGCATCAGACATGAGTGGGTGGTTGCTGCTTGGGCTTCCTGGCTATGCCTACGCTGCGGGAATGGAATCACTTTGGCTTGCGGGCGGTTTGTTGTTGGGCACTTATCTTAACTGGTTAATTTGTGCCAAACGCCTGCGGACTTACAGTATTGAAGCAGATAACGCGCTGACGTTACCGGAATTTTTTGCTCGCCGTTTTGAGGATAAATCAAAATTGCTGCAAACCATCTCTGCTTTCTTCATTTTGCTTTTCTTCCTTTTCTACACCAGCTCAGGCTTGGTTGCAGGGGGTAAACTGTTCACCACGGTATTCGGGTTTGATTACACAACCGCGGTGGTGATTGGCACGATTTGTGTTGTGTCATACACCTTGTTTGGTGGCTTCTTAGCGGTATCTTGGACTGACTTGGTGCAAGGACTGTTGATGGCCGCGGCCTTGTTGATCGTGCCGTTTGTTATCATGGACGGCAGCATTTTCAAATTGGGCCGTGATGTTGCCGCAATCAACCCTGAGCTGATGACGTTATGGCGTGATGTAGATGGTGAGCCACTCACTTGGATCAGTATCGTCTCTTTGGCGGCCTGGGGCTTAGGTTACTTTGGCCAGCCACATATCTTGGCGCGTTTCCAAGCGACTCGCTCCAATAAAGACATTACCACGGCGCGTCGTATCGCAGTGGGTTGGTCTGCATTATCCATGGTCGGTGCGGTCTTGATCGGTTTAGTGGGTATTTTGTACGTGCAGAATGATATGTCAGGCACCCTGGCTGATGGTGAAAAAATCTTCATGTTGTTGGTCAATGCGGCATTCCATCCAGTGATTGCAGGTATCCTGTTGGCGGCAATTTTAGCGGCGATTATGAGTACAGCAGATTCTCAACTATTGGTATCGTCGTCTGCGCTCGCGGAAGATTTTTACAAGCAAGTTTTCCGTCCGGACGCATCGACCCAAGAAGTGGTCATGGTCGGTCGTGGTGCGGTTATCTTGCTGTCTGCGATTGCGCTTGGCTTAGCCATGGACCCTGATAGCTCTGTTCTGGGTCTGGTGTCTTATGCTTGGGCTGGCTTTGGTGCCGCATTTGGTCCTGCCTTGTTGCTCAGCCTGTTCTGGCGTGAAATGAACCGCAATGGTGCGCTGGCTGCGATTCTTGTGGGCGGGATTACCGTGGTGGTTTGGAAACAAATACCTGGCGGTATCTTCGATTTGTATGAAATCGTCCCTGGCTTCTTGTTTGCGGGCTTGAGTGCCATTATCGTAAGTAAGTTGACGGGCGGGCCAACTGATTCTGTTACTAAACAATATGAATCATATGAAAAGAGCTTAAAGACTATGCCTTAAACGCAATGAGCGTATAAGCCCATTGGTTTACCCTGCATGTGAAACTTATCAGGGAGCGTTTAACGCTCCCTTTTTACATCATCATCACGCAGTATCATTGCTTTGGCGAACACAGTTACGTCCATCGCGTTTGGCCCGGTATAAGGCTTGATCGGCTTTCTTTAACCCATCGACATAGTCTGATGCCTGGTGGTTACTTGCCACGCCAATACTGACGGTAATACTAAGCGAGGGAGCAATATCGTTTAGATCTAACGCCGCAATTCGGCGTCTTAAGCCGTCAAAATAGCGATAACCGTCTGCAGGCGTTCCCGCTAATAAAAGCGTAAATTCTTCACCGCCCCAACGAGCGATATGACGCAAATGTGTCTGCTCGCGAAGAAGTAAGCTACCGACTCGCTGAATAATTTGATCCCCCACCAGGTGAGAATAGTGATCATTAATGCGTTTAAAATGATCAATGTCTAAGATCGCGACTTGCAAATCTGTCCCGGATTGGCGCGATTCTTCGAATACCTGATGCCAATATTCATCAAAGGCTCGTCGATTGGCCAGTCCAGTGAGGGCGTCTTCTTTAGACATTCGTTCGAAGTCATCGGCTTGGGCTTGTAAGGCCTGGGTTTTCTCTTCGACTAACGCTTCGAGTTGGATAGCTTTTTTCTTCATGTGTCGAATACGCCACATAAACGCGGCGTAGGCCGCAAGCACAGTCAGCAAAAAGCCTAGCGCTCGCACATCAGCGCGTTGCCACAGTGATGGCATAACGCTGAAGTGATAACTGAGCACATCATCACTCCAGTCGCTATAAGGATAGCGAGCACTTACTTTAAAAGTGTAATCACCTGGTGGTAGGTTCGTATATTCGGCAATATGGTTTTCATGGCGGTATGCCCAATCAGATTCGAACCCTTCTAACTGTGTTCGATATTGGATTTGCTCCGGCATGGTATACCCGAGGGCGGCATAGGAAAACAAGATACGGTTGGTCCCCGCTGGTACCTTTCCCGTCGTTTCAGGGTTAATCTCTTTGCTATCGAACCGCACGCTTTGCATGACAATGGGTAAAGGGTGACTCAGTAGTTGGGATAACCGAGTCGGATTAACGCTAGTAACGCCTTTGGCAGTGGCAAAAATAATGTCTCCACGTGATGTTTTGGTTGCCGCAGGGTTTGAGCCACCGTTAGCTTGGCTGTTCAGCATGCCGTCACTTTGATCGTAATGTTCAAAGTCGATACGCGTGCGTGTTTTATCTGCAACTTGATGGGCGTGATCATAATTGATACGCCAGATACCTCGGTTACTGGATAGCCAAAAGCTTTGATCATCACCTTTCACAATTTGAAAGAACTTATCAATTGGTAGGCCCTGCGGTCTGCCGACTAAAGCTTGGTGGCCGTCAGCTTGTCGATAGCGCACAATACCGCGATCGGTGGCCATCCAAACGTATCCCGGTTCGTGAAAAAAGCCAAAAACATATTGGGCCTGCTCTTGTGCGGAAAAATCGAGCGTAGTGATTGTCTTTTCTAACAGATAGCTGGCACCGCGTCCGGTACCAATCCATAGCTTATCGGTGTCATCAAATGACAGCGACATAATGTAGCTGCCAGGTAACGCACTGTTTTGGCTGTGATAGAGAGCCTGTTTTTGATAAGGCACTGATGCTGCGGTTGGTGATTTGCTTTGGTGTTGATCAAACTCGACTAAGCCACGTGGTGTTCCCACCCATAAGACGCCATTACGTTCGACAACTGCTCGTATTTCGCTATCTGGCAATTGGTCATTGATGGTGTTGGCCGCCGTGAGTGAGCCTTGGTGCCAGTAGTAGAGCCCTTTTTGATAAGTCCCTACCCATAGTCCGCCTTGCTGTCGATGCGCAAGACTAAGGACTGAAATATTATCGGCGAGTACGCGTGCGTTGCCCGCTATCGTATTAATCTGACTCAATCCTTCGCTGGAACCCGCCCAAACAGTATCGCCGTCACCTCCCAGTACGGTGCGCACGTAGTTACCTGCGAGTCCATTATCTTTGGTTAAGGTGACAAAAGGGGCGTAACGAAGCCGCATTGCTCCGCCGTTAGTGCCTATCCAGATACTGCCCTCATTATCCTCAAACCATGAAAGAATACGATTATTCGGGAGTCCTCGATGACCATCCAGGAAGTCGAGATGATTGTCACGCAGGTGTGCGATCCCACGGTTGAGTGTGCCAAACCAATAGGTCCCGCGGCTGTCTTGTTCGACCATGGTGATCGCTTGGTTGAGCAATGCGCTTGCCAGTGGCGTCCAACGTTCGTTTTTATAGCGCCATGCACCGCTTTCAGATCCCACTAACAATGCGCCATCTTGACTGCTGGAAACATAAAATGCTTTGGTAAAAAGGTTATGAAACGAAAGATGAGCGGCGCCGGCGTGTTTGGAAAGCTGGTAAACACCGTCCTCAGTGGCGGCATAAACATGGCCTTGATCGGTTTGTGCTAAGTGGTAACTACTGGTCGTCTTAATAAAATGCTGAGGGTCGGGGCTTGGCTGCCTCAGCTGTTTGGACGTGTAATAGAGCACGCCCATCCCCTCTATGGCAAGCCACAATCCTCCAGACTGGTCATGCAGCGCATCGTTAATTAAGCTTGGTGCCACCGGTAAGTTCTGCCAAGAAAAGCCGCTGCGCATCACTAGGCTGCCGCGAGCGCCCCCTGCGTATAATTGGTTATCAGGTCCAGTGGCGAGTGCACGGGTACCGGAGTCTTGCATGTGCGTGTTCGGGCTGCGATCAAACAGGACAAATTCGAGTCCGTTGTAGCGTGCGACGCCTTCCCACGTTGCAAACCACAAGTAGCCATCAGAGGTTTGCTCAATGGCATTGATGCTGTTATGCGGCAATCCGTTGGCCGTTGTCCATGTTTCAATAAAATAGTCAGAAAGCGGGTTATCATCCGCATAGCCTAACGGTGTAAAACCAAGCCAGTAAAAAAGTACAGTGCATACAAGACGTTGGGCTAGCCGTGTGGGGAAAAGTTTTTGTACGTTCCTTGGATGCATCTTTTGTTCTTTGCTCCGATTGCAAGTAGACTGGCAATTCTATCTTAATCACTGATTGATTCTTGGACATTGTGGTCAGGTTTTAACAGCAAGTTGAGAGAGATCACACCAAAAATATGAACATCAAGCAGATGTGACCTTTGATGATGCAGTTTATGGCGATTCGCCAGCAATTATTAACACAAATCGATCGCGGGCTACTGGCTCCGGGGAAAAAGTTACCGGGGGAGCGACAGCTCGCGGAGACGTTTTCGACTACGCGCGTGACCTTGCGCGAAGCGCTTGCTGTATTAGAAGCAGAGGGGCGCTTGTATCGGCGAGATCGTCGAGGTTGGTTTGTCGCACCCACGCCGTGTCCTTATGATCCGACTCAGCTAAGCGATTGGCAGGAGTATTTTGGACCGTATGGTGGCCAGTTTGTTTGGCATGCTCAAACCAAGAAGATGGCTGATGCTGCGATCAGCGATCACATGTTACTTCCTCCTTTCGGTCAAGTGTATGAAGGCGAGGGGCGTGTATGTATCGAGCAATTACCGGTGGGGTGGATACGGACGTTTCTGCACCCTGATTTCTTTCCCACTGTGTGGGAGACTGGTGACAAGGCGAGGCTAGAGCATACGATACGCACTAACCGGGCGCTTGCAATGGCTGAGGTCAGTTGGTCAAGTGCTTGGGAGGCGCTCGCATCGTCGCAAAGTGGTGGCTTAGAGGTCGCGCCAGGCACACCGGCATTGACGTTGACACGCTATTGGCAGATACCGCAAGCAGACACGTGGCAAACCGTGCGTATTGATCAAGAATGGTGGCGGCAACATGCAGTTGTGCTGTGTGGACGTTCCACCAACCAGAAGAGCGGATCAGCACAATAGGGCGATTAGGTCTTCAATACTGAATGCGCGCGTCACTAAAGGATGATCAGTCGTCCGCACATTGGGGTTAGCGTTAAAATGGACAGTACGCATGTGTGCGTTAATCCCTGCTTGGATCCCTTTGTTAGTATCGTCGATAAAGATGCATTGCTCTGTGGGGCAGGCCATATTCATTGCGGCATAGTGAAGGAGATCAGGGGCAGGCTTCCAGCTGTTAGTGTCAAAGGCACTGAACAAGCGATGTTGGAAATAAGGCAGAAGCTTAGTGAGTGCTAATGCGTGTTCCATTTTTTCAACAGGGCCATTGGAGGCGACACAGGTATCAATACCTTGCTGATTAAGCGCCTTGATTAGCGTTTCTATGCCTTTAACTGGTTGTAGCTCCGCTTCAAAGTACTGATGGCATAAATCACGAAAACGCGGCTCGAGCTGGTCGATAGGGATATGTGCGCCGCTTCGCTCACACGTGCTTTGCAGTACATCTGAGAGCTTTCCACCTTCGAAGTGATCAAGAGATTCTTGTAAGCTAATCACGACGCCAAATGTCGCGAAAGTTTCCACCAAGGCTTTATGCGATAGTTTCTCTGAGTCAACCAGCGTGCCGTCGCAATCGAATATGACGCAGCCAACTGGGGCCTCAAATCTGTTGTAAGACATAGTCACTCCCTTGTTCCTCTCCTTGTATCCTTAGATGCGCACGGTCAATCAACAAGTCGATGACATCGGAAATGCCAACTGTGTCTTACATTCTTGCCTGTTTCGTTATCAAAGTTAGTCAGGGATCGACTTTTGCCATACCCAATATTGGCGATGGATGATCACCGCTGACACTTCAATTAAAGGTAGGCACTTCAATCAAACGCAGGTCATCATTTAATTTTGATCATCGTTTATCCAAGGGAACAGTGTTTGACGTTGAGAGGGTGTCAGCGCTTCAACGCAGGCAACGTTGCGCTCAGGGATAAGTGCGGGATCTTGACCATAATGCTCAAGCGCACGCGACATGCTTGCTTCTCGAATTAAATGGAAGCATGGATAAGGAGAGCGATTGGTAAGGTTTTCGCTATCTTCTGGGGCGCAGCCGTCAAAACAGTATTCAGGATGAAAACTCGCGACCTGGAACCGGCCACGCCAACCGTAATGATCAATTAGCGCATCGGTAGCTTCAACCAGTGCAAGATAGTGATCAAAGTCTGCTAGTGCATCGGGGACGACGACCACGGTTGTATCTGTGATGGTGGCGTCTGTCTGCGTCAGATGCACAAATGCGTGATAAATCGCTTCGAGGATGGCGTCATCTTCCGTTGCATAACAGATATCTAGCCGAATTTGTTGGTTGCGACGGGGCTTGGCGGCGAATGGACAGAGATTTAGTCCGATCACGACATCATCGAGCCATGCATCCATTTGTGTTTGTATCGTATTCATAAAAGATCGCTCATAGGAGTGGCGCATTAGCAGATAACGACTACGTCTTGGGTTATTAGTGTTTTTGTGGCTGAGATTGGTAGGCTTTGGTTCCCCATAGCGGAACTGTCGAAAGACTATGTTTAAAGCTGCCTGACGTTTCTTTGGTCGAGTACGACAAATACATAAGCGTTTGATTTTTAGCATCGAAAATACGACGAATTTTCATTGACTTAAAAAATATACTTTTCGACTTTCTAAATACTATTTCGCCGGATGTACTTTTATCGATATTGGCAAGCATCTCGGGCGTAATCTCGCCAGTTTGTCGGCATGAAATCGCGCTGTCGCTTGGATCAGAAAAGCTCAAATCAGCCTCAACAGACGCAACATGGCATGTGACGCCACTGACCACAGGATCGACAAGGTGATTGAGTTTAATGTCTTTCATGGTGAACATGCCTAAGCTGACATCGCCCACTTCATCGTTTTCACAACCGACTAGTGTCGCCGTTAAAGCCAAAATCAATAGCGTTTTTCTCATCGTTATACCCCTTGTTAAGTTGTGGTCGAAGTGTACCACAGCCAATACTAGGTATGGGGTATCAATCAGCGTTTATCGCCGGCGTAGTAGATAAGGGGGGGGCTAATTGGCTATCAAAACGAGAAGCTGAGTGCCACATTTATGGCACATCAGTTATTACGAAATTGCGCGTCGCCATCTTTACCGGACAGAGACTCGGGCTCGAATGTCAACAACACGTGTGCGGCATCACAATAGCTACCGGTGTCAGCAAATGTTTTGCGTGCTGCAGCAATCTTGCGTTCGGCAATCCGACGGATATTTTGCGTGTTCGTTTGGTTGCTGAATGTCATTTGCTGGCTGATCATTTCTTGTCCAAACGTCGATTTGCAAATAGCCTCATTCTTTCCTGTCACCAGCTGTTCGGCTTTTGGTTTATCCTCTGTATTGGCGTGAGCGAAGACACTCATAAGGAGAATAAAAACCGCAAATGTTCTCATCATGCTTTCGGCTTCCTATGCTATTTGTTTCAATCTTAGCATTAAGCAGCGACGTCGCCCACTGGCGACGTCAAAACAAGATAAGTATTTGGGGAAGAGGGTGATTAGACTGAGATATCACTTTCGATTGTCGTTGAGCTTGGCCGAGTTTTTGGTACGAAACTCAACTTCTTTGCCTCAACAAGATACCCGAGAGCCGAAAGCCAAATGAGTGAATAAGCGACTAACTCAGTACTTTCTTCAGCGATATTTTTCACATCTCGCACGTAGTTGGCGCCCATCGCTTGTTCCCATAACTCGCCCATACCAAACAAACGCGAATACACGAGTAACAGCGCTAATGCGATCATTAAAACCGTGCTGTGTCTTGAATGGATTGCGTGCGCAAGGCTAGTGAGGGTTTCACGCCAGTGTTTCAATGCGGGCCAAATGGCGAGCCCCGTTACAATTAATGCCGGCACTTTCCAAAAACCATGCATCACCATATCAAGTGTGGCATCCAGCTCTCGGATCATTAATACCAAAAAAAAGGCACTCATTAGCCCAGCTGCGTGGTGAAGGGATTGACTGAACTTAGCGACACGACGAAACGCAAATACCGTCGCGGCGAGTAGCCCCAGTTGGGAAAGCTCAATCAATGATGATTCGGAAGCAACGTTGTGCGACGCGACACTGTAATGAACAATGCCTGCAATACCTGCGAAGTAAAGGGCGATTGCAAAAAATTGTCCGGCGCCTTTAAGCACCGTACGTGCAGCACATGAAGATCGTGGTAATGTCATATTATCCTCAATTCGATAAAACGATCTGCCCGTCCGTAGCAGGTGTCACCACCCTATGTGTGACCCTTGTCCCAAAAATGTCATTTGGATCGATAGTACGGTGGGCTTCATTAAACTGCAATAATTTATGTGATCAATGTCACTATATGTTCAGGAGTGCGTCAGGATTGTGAGCATTTATTCGTTAGGTGCCTGGTTAGATCGACGCGTTGTCAATAAATTTACACTGTAAATAGTAGTACGACGACGAGATAAGACAATTTCTCTGGGAAAGATTAATAGATAGCTATGACTATGAAATTAAACATTTTAATTGTTTTTTGTTAGGCAAGAGCAGACAATAGAGTCTGATACTTTAGATAGGGGTATGCTCATGTCCACTCTCTCTGCTAGCTGCCTATGCGGTGGTGTCCGTCTTACATTACCTGACACTTTCCTTTATATGGGAAACTGCCATTGCTCTGAATGTCGAAAGTTTACTGGTTCAGACTATTCATCAGTCGGCGGCATAGAGGCAGAAAAAGTCTCGATCACGGCTGGTCAAACGCATATTCGTTATTATGAGAAAAGCGCAGAAACGGTGCTTGCTTTTTGTGGGCAATGTGGGTCGAGCCTTTTCTCTCATAAAATCAATAAGGGGATGTTTAATATTCGTCTAGGAATTTTGGATACCGCCCCACAATCGGCGCCAAATTTTCACATTCACACGGCGTCGAAGGCACCATGGCATACGCCTAATGAGGCATTAAAACAGTTTGAACATGGGCCGGATTAATTTGGTCGTGTTATGCAGTTATTGATCCGTCTCCTTACCCTCGCTGATACGGACTTGTTGTTCGATTTTGAACAACAAAACACAATTGCTTATTCAGTGCCAATAAAATAGGCTAACGACTAGCGTTGGGACCAAGTTCAATGCCATCATTACGTGGAGTGAATTTACACAGTTGGTGGTATTTGAAGAGCCGCCTTGATGACCAAGAAGGAAACATAATGGCTGATTTGAACGGACTAAGTTTGTACCACAAAGAGCACTGCCCATTTTGCCATAAAGTGCGTGCAGTCATGACAGAGCTTAAGTTAGATATTCCGCTGGTGGATATGAACGCTAACGCCGAAGAATGGCAACGCCTACAGACCGAAGGCGGCAAAGGGATGGTGCCTTGTCTGCGTATTGACCAAGGCGGCGAAACCCAGTGGATGTATGAATCGGACGACATTATTGAATACTTGCGTGACAACTTCGCGTAATTGAACCAGATACTGGTTACGAGGGTCGCAGTTATCGATGCGACCCTCTTTTTAAGTATTATTATCTGTATGTCTGCCTCTCCGCCTTCTTCAACGCCCTGTGCACTGTGTCAGCACTCAAGGCCGCTGACCTTCCATCACTTGATCCCCAAAACTTGTCATAACAACAAATGGTTCACCAAGCGCTTTTCCCGACCCTACATGCGCGAACACGGTATTTGGGTATGCCGGCCTTGCCACGCCTTTATTCATCGCCAATTCAGTGAAAAACACCTGGGTCGCGCATTACACAGCCTCGACCTTTTACTCGCTGAGCCTGTGATCCAAGACTACATCCACTGGGCACGCAAACAGCGATCGTAACGAAGTAATGAGTGTGCGACGATCCACCAATAATGCAAAGTGGGTTCAAAAAAACGGCGCTGAAAATGACAACGCAAATATCGACTCGTTAGCCTTATGCTGAGCAACTTTTTGCTTGGCTTGGCAAGAAGTTGCTTGGCACGTGCAAAAAATTGGTCAGTCATACCCTAAGATGCTGATTTGTAATGGTAAAAAAACTGGCATGCATTTCGCAGGATTAAGAGAGCGAACAGGCACACCGCCACGGTGGCGATGTGTCTTCCATGACATACAAAGGAGCGATTATGCCAACGCCATGTTATATCTCGATTGAAGGCGAAACTCAGGGTTTGATTACTGCCGGTGCCTGCACCGCGGATTCTATCGGTGATTCTTTTGTCGAAGGCCACGAAGACGAAATGCTGGTGCAGCAGTTTGACCAC